>DATEIL010000287.1:0-8057 GCA_035279085.1 Nitrososphaera sp. | reverse complement strand
AAACCAACGATGTGGCAGTAGATCCTTTTGATAATTCAGGCGTTAATAGTATAGTCGAAAAAGAGGGCGGACTATTAAAATGCAAAATATGCGGAGTCAAGTTCGAAAGTCAAGATGCATTTGAAGGCCATATAGCAGCAGGACATAGTGGGACCAGCGACCCATACGAGCCCAGACCATCTGGCCTAGGCAACATGTCGAAAACACTATTCACTTGTGAAGTTTGCGGGCGAGGTTTTCCATCAAGAGAGGAATATGAAACCCATCGTCTGCAGCATTGAGAGATAATAACAATCCAGGGCAAGAAACATGTTGATGATAATAACCAGCAGCTGGCGCGATGTGGGACAACTATTCTGCATTGAGGAAAGAAAGTGAGAGAATGTAAGATAACACCAGTCAGACAATGGGCATAGCCGGGGAAAGTAAATTTAAGGAAGTCACATGTTGAAACATACCTACAATTGCCATCCTTGCTGGTCTGCGGCGCAATAAACTGGGACACGACTATTTTCGTTAATAGCCTGCCTCGGCCTGGCGAAGAACTGAAGGTCAAAAAGGTAATTTCCGTTCCTGGAGGCAAGGGGGCAAACACGGCAGTTGCTGCTGCCAGAATCCTTGGAAAAAATAATGAAGTAGGCATCATCGGCATGCTGGGTCCTGACAGTATTGCAGAGATGCAGATCACGACCCTCAGAGAGGAGGGCATAGATCTCACATTGCTCAGCCGCCATGAAGAACTCTCTTCGGGGCAAGCCTATGTAATCGTCGACGACAAGGGTGAAAACATGATACTCACCCATCGTGCTGCAAACGCGGGCCTGACAAAAGAATTCGCCCAGAGTGAAAAAGTCAGCATATCTATCGACAAAGCAAAGATGCTCATCCTGATTGACCCGCCGCTTGAAGTAGCTGTAGAGCTCGCCTCCTCGGCCAGAAAGCGCGGAAAGACGGTGGTGCTCTCCCCTGCAACACTTGTCCATCAAGGTGTCTCTTCACTTGGCAGGCTCTTGGATTATTCGGATTACATCATTCTAAACGAGCACGAGGCAGAATCACTGGCATCTGCGGAGAGCGGAATTGCAGCCTGTGAAAAGCTGTCGACAATGTTGAACAACAAGCCCGTAATAACAACTCTTGGAGCAGAAGGTTGCATCGCATGCCATGCAGGAGGAAAAACCATCATCCCGACCATGGACCTTGCTCAATTCGGCCTCAGGGTGGCAAGCACAGTGGGAGCAGGCGACACACTTGAAGGCGCATTTGCTTCATTCAAGCTCAAAGGCTCCAGCGATCTGGAGGCGCTCTTGCTTGCCAACATTGCAGCTTCTTTGAAAATCACAAGGGAGCATACACGTGGCAGCCCCACCCATGACGAAATACAAAGCTATGCGCACAGCGATGCCATGCGTCCTGCCTTCGACAGACTCAGGGTCACCTCAGGCCATCAAGGACCAGCTGGTTGAATTTCAGAGTATTGACGCTTTTGCATACGTGGATGTTATTGTTGTTGTCGTTGTTGTTATTGTTCTTCCCACCATGAGGGGCTGCGACGACGACCTTGCACCTTCCCCTAAATCGCCCGGAATGCACTACGCTTATGCTGCATTTTTCAGTTGTAAAAATGTCAGGATGAAGCATTGCAAACAATGCAAAAACATCATGAAGGTTGAAAAAGGAATGGATCCGCACAGGCCAGCGGAGGATCCTGCACGCAATATTACTGGGACTGCTCCCAATTGCGCAAATGGCCTGAAGCGACTTGCTATCTACTGCGCATTCGGCTCTACTAGTTAATTCCAGCCCCGACGCTACTACCGGCGTTCCTGTCTTGCAGGCAAATCGCATGACCAAGTCGGCGGATGGAGCGTCAGAGTAAAAATTAAACTCTGCATATTTGGTGACATTGCCCCTTGCAGCAGGGTCATAGAGCCCGCCCATAACGTAAATCCCGCCTAGCTTTCTTGCAAGAGAAGGCTCGTTCATTATGAGCATGGCAAGATTTGTGAGCGGGCCGGTAGCAACAACGGAGATCTCTTTTCGTCTGGACGACTTTAGCAATTCCGCCATCATTTCGACGGCATTCAACTTTTCTGCAGATCTCTCCGGCTTTGGGAGATGTGAATTACCAAGTCCATCGCGACCGTGAATGCTTTCGGCGCGCGTAGGTCTTCCGCTTCCCAATCCTGCAGGCCTGCTAGCGCCCATATAGACAGGAACCGGGCTTGACATCGATTGCACTAGGCGCAGGGCGTTTCTAGTCACCTTGCGAACGCCTACATTTCCGCTTACTGTGGTTATGGCGGCAATTTCCAGCTTGGGGCTGTTAAGGGCAAGCAGCAGCGCGACAGCATCGTCTATGCCTGGATCCATGTCAAGGACGATTCTCATTCAGCTTGGCTAGAATCGGAATAAAGATAAATCATTATCTGAATAAAGACATGCAGGGGAGCAGGCAGTCGCAAAGATGACTTGTAGATATCGTCGTCTCTCTACAGCCATACTAGGAACAAGCGCAACTGAAGGCATTCTGCTTTTATATTCGGTCAGTGTCGATTCAACAGATGCCGTCCAACAGCTCCAAGCCCGATAAGGATGAGAGCCGTAAGGATTCCAAGTCGGACTCGGACCATGAAAATCACGAAAGAAGGACGGGGCTGTTTGGAAAGTTCAAGCACAGCAGCAAGCAGCGCCAGCGGCGGCCGAATGAACCGGCCGACAGGGCTTGGAACATTAACGAGCTCGCTGATGAAATGCAGAAGCTCGGGTTAGAACCCACGGGCCTTGGCAGGTTCATCACCTCCCTGCACAGGTTGGCAGTGGCATCAGGCATTGATCCTTCTTCCCTTGCATCCATAATCAGAGAAATCGGGACGCTCTCTGACGGAAAACAACACCCATCGATTGAACAGGCACGCAAGAAAATCAGGGAGCTGGGCGCGGAGCAGAGTAGCCTCTCAAAGTCAATTGCTGATTTACAGCAGAGAAAGGACGCCCTAGAGGCCGAAGTGGCAAGCGAGGAGAACAAAAAGGCGGCTGACCAAAAGTCGCTTTCATTTTATGTTAGTTTGGAGCAGGAGCTTCTCGCGTTGGGCATTTCCCTTGACGATATTTCGCGCTTGTCCTCGATGGTTGTTTCGGCGAGGCAGCTTGACTATAGCCATTCAGCTCTTCTGGACCTGCTTGCGGACTTTGATCTGGCAAAGCAAAAGAAGGAAAAAGCAGAGACGGAGATTGAACAGGTGCTTGGCATAAAGAGGGCCACCCAACAAAGGCTGGCAGTAATAGAGCAGGAATTGGCAGAAAAACAAAAGCTCCTGGATTCGGCTGAGAACTTGACAAGGCTTGGGTTTGGAGCAGGGGATCTGGAGAACCTTGCCGCAGCAATCAAGATGATCTCAAACACAAGGAACATTGATCTCCCAGCAGCAAAGGAGAGGCTTGCTGCCGACCTGCTGAGTTACTATGCCAACGACCAAGAACTGCGAGGACGCCTCCGGACGCTCGAATCGCTGCTTAGGGAGAAGGAAGAGAAATTCAGCATGCTCGAAGCTGATTTCCACAATGAACAGGCAGTGCTCGATAATGCCAGCAAGTTGATCGCTGCAGGACTGGATGAGCAGTGGCTTGCAAAACTGAGAAACATCATTGACTCTTATGGCATAGATATCGACGGACTGGCAAACGAGCTGAAGACCCGCAATGCCCTGAGCGCCAGTATCGACCAGCTTGCAAAAACAAAGAAGGCGCTTGAGGAAGAGGAAAGGCTCCTCCGTCAAAAAGTCGTGGCCACAGAGGATCAGCGGATAAGGACGCTCTCCATGATAAATGACCTGATTGTCCGGACTCCCCGGGCGAATCCAGAGGAAAAGAAGGATAATGCAGCAAAGATTATTTCTGCATCAGGCCAGATGCCAGGAGTAGAAGAGAGGGATTTCATGTCTTCGACCCAAAAGACAATAGAGGCGATCCGTTCAAGACTGCCACCGGATAGTCCTGCAAGACTTGTTTTGGAGCATGCCCTCCTTGCGCTAAGACTGGAGGGCAAGCGCGATGAATAAAATATTCAGAAACAACCTTTTGTGTGAAGAGAGGATAGTAATTGCATTATTTGAAAAAAAGAAATGGGCGGCAACCGGATTTGACCCTACGCCTTTTGAGGACCAAGGAGTGTGGTAGGTCCCATGTTGCAGGCAAATGCAGCGGTGGCATCGGTGGTAGAGACTGACATCAGGCCCAAGGGCTTTCTTCCGCAAGAAGGACATCCTCTAACTGCGTCGGACCGCAAGATCGACGCACACCAATAACATGAACCGCATATCGCAAAACGGACGCCAGAAATCAGGCTCACACGCAATTGCTGCTGTTGCTGTTGTTCTCCTATTGTTCTTGATTTGTTGCTGTTATTCATTGCAATACATATTCCTGCTACTGTAAAATCACGTGACGTGACTGAACGGTTAGCTGCCTTTGGTTCTGCAATGGACTAATTTAATCCTTGATGCGGACAATGCCCCAAAAATCAATATTACCAGATTCTATCCAGTTGTGCGGTCAGCCGACACCCAATGTTGCGCTACATAACATTGGGATGTTACAAGTACATCTGCTCTCTGCAAGCCCACCAAACTCTCAACAGCTTTCAGGCACTTTATGCCAATAATCTGACTTCTTGACATCCGGAATAGAGATCTAATCCTACAAGTTTGATGGTTTAAATTACCGCCACCTAATTAGGTAAGCCTAACTGTCGGAGTCGCTCGCGATAGCTTGGTTGAAAAAATGAGCATCTTGCAAGCAAAGCCATGGTCTGCCATCTTGCTGGCAGCTTTCATTTCCCTTTTGGTCTCTTCGCCTATCGCGTCATTTGCCCAGCAAGGGAGTGATTCGGACTTGGTTGTGATAATTGTAAACCTGGACAGAATAAACGTCCAGCTCTCGCTTGCAGAATCTAGCGTCAAGGCTGGGGATTCGGAATCGGCATTTGCTCATGCCTTCATTCCTCACGCTACGACATTTCCGTCCATCAAGACCAGGCTCTCCTCGGCTGATCCGCAATCTGCTTCTAAAATAGAATCGATGCTGAGCGATCTTCCCATTCGAATCAGGACGGGCGAGCGGACCGCTGACGAGTTGTCAAGCCAGATCGCCGATATCAGGGCGCTCATTGTAAGCACAATTGACAGGCTGCATCCTCAACTGGATTCGGACAGGTCTACAGCGGCACAGGTGTCAGTTTTTCTGCTCAGAGATTCAGTGCAGTCATACCAGCTGTTCACAAGGGGGGGCGCACAGGTCGATTATGAAAATTCCCGGGGCCTCGCGCAGCAGGCGGAGGCAAGATACCAAGGGATTTCCGACACGCTTGATGAAGACCGCAGGGTCGAAGTTGATTCGTTCTTTTCAGAGCTAAAGTCTTCGCTTAATGACAAGGCCGACGCAGGATCAGTGTCAAGCCTGGCCAGTGCTATAGAGCGCGATTTGGCAGAGGATCTGTTGCAGGTGCAAACCGGCACTGGAGAGTACCAGAAATACTTTGACACCATAAAAAGCCTGCTTGCAAAAATCGTAACTGAAGTCAACGAGGGCAACTACGAGCAGGCAGACCAGGACGCGGTGACTGCATATCTTGACAACTATGAGTACCTAGAATCCCCAATAGAGCAGCATGACAAGGAGCTTATGGAAACAATAGAGATCCAGATGAGAGTGGAGCTGCGCGACATGATCAGGTCGGACCTGCCACCATCCGATATCCAGGCGCATGTCGACCGCATACTTGCAGGGCTTGATACCGCAGCAGGACTCTTGGCCAGCGATTCCCAGTCTTCCCTATCCGGCGGCACAGACGCCCAGTCAGGCTTTGCGGACATTGACGGCCTTGCCGCAGGCTTTGGGACTTACACAGGCGAGCGGAGGGAGATTGGAGAAGCCAACGACCCGGCAAAGGCGGAGGTAAGGAGTAACATCGATCAGATAAGGGTAAAGCTTGACGAAGCCTTGCAGTTGTACAAGGATGGCGACTCGGAAGGCGCGCTGACGGAGTCTCGCTCCGCATACCTTGACAGCTATGAAAATGTGGAACTGCCGCTGAGGCCCATAGATCCTGACTTTACGTTGGAGATGGAGATCAAGTTTGCCGAGCTCCGAAACCTGATCCAGGCCGGGGCACCATATTCAGATGTTGAAGGAAAGGTGGTAGAGATAAGGAGAGGCCTTGACGAATCCGAAAGGCTGGTATCTGGAACAGGCATTGTGGCCCCGACGATTGCTTTTTCCACTTCATTTTCCATAATATTCAGGGAAGGCCTGGAGTCGGCTCTGATTGTGGGCGCGATACTAACATACCTTGAGGCGTCGAGAAATGAGCGATTCAAAAAGCATGTCTACTATGGGATCGTGCTTGCCTTTGCAGCGACTGCGGTGACATGGTTCGTCGCCCAATTCATCATCGACATCTCAGGAGCTAGCAGGGAACTGATTGAGGCCATTGCCGGCGTCTCTGCAGTTGCCGTGCTCTTTTGGGTCAGCTTTTGGATCCTAAACAAGGTAGAGACAAAGAAGTGGATCGAGTTTGTAAAGGCAAAGGTATGGAAAGCTACTGCCACGGGAAGCGTGATGGTCTTTGTGATGCTATCATTCTTTACGGTCTACCGTGAGGGCTTTGAGACCGTACTGTTCTACCAGGCGATGCTCTCCTTTGCAAAATACATGGAGTGGTACGTGATCGCGGGGCTGGTCGCAGGCCTTGCAATAATAATTGCAGTTGCTTTTGTTGTGAGAAAGCTGGGCAAAAAGCTGCCCCTCAGAGTGCTCTTTGGGCTCACCATGGGTATCGGCGCCTACATGTCGATCGCATTCATGGGCAACGCCGTCAGGGAGTTCCAGGAAGTGGGATACATTAGCACCACGCACTTGATTGGCAGGATACCCAGGCTTGACATAAACATGGCTTCAATGACAGGAATACACCCGACACTTGAAACCGTCGTCGCCCAGCTGATACTTTTGTCAGTGTATCTTGTAGGCACGCTCTATGTCCTCGTTATCCAGCCACGCAGGAACAAGGCGATAGAGTCGGCAAGAAAATCCCGAGCCGACCTGGCAAAGCACGGCAGAGTGGAAGAAAGAAAGCGGACGGACCTCGATTAAGATTTTGTTACAGCACTGGCCGCCTACTCCTATACTAGCAGTAGTAATCATACAAAAACAACAACGTGCTTGAGACACGGCACGCGGATAACATAACGGGTACGTCCTATGTGTTTTAAACGATGAGTCAGTCACGCTGGTAGATCATGACAATGAGTAGACTCTCAGGCTTGGCGATATTGGCAATAGCGCTGATATCAACCCTGGCGTTTGTCGCCAGGATGACTCTAGTATGAGTTAAGAAAAAAAGCCAAACGGTTACAAGTCGCGAAAAAAATTAGGGAAGGACGCCTTTTTGCAGGCTGCTGTCTATCTTTCTTTATTTTATCTCCACAATCGGGCAGTTTACTATGACTCCGGCGATGTCAGTTACAAGCGCCCCGCTTTGGACTCCTTCAGAGACTTGCATCGAGCTAGTCAGGATCCTTGCGCTACCTGCGTCATTCCACGTCGTTGCAATTATCCTCCACATCGGGCTGTACAACGAGTCGCCGATGTCGCCGGAAGCAATGCTCGCCTGAAATCCCATTGGCCCTGTACCCTTGATGCCGTTTGTAAATACCCACAGGTCTGAGGCGGCGCCTGTCAGAAGAGTAGAGCCGGTCTTGTTGACATGTATCACGCCAAGCGCATCTGCCACTTCCTTCACCGATGCGTCTGTCGCTATATAGTAGATAGTCGAGCCGTCAGGTGCGAATCCCCTGTGAGCTACAAATGTCGCCTGCATTTTTTCCAAGTCTATTGCCAATAGTTGACCTCCGCCATACGGGCTGTCATCGGCAAGTGTAGCGTTGGACCTTACCCGAAGAGAGCCTCCTTCCCACTTTACAAATGGGCAATTGACTACAAGCTGGGTGAAAGTTATGTCAACCTCGCCGGCGGCCTGGGCTGAGGCTATTTCCTCA
>DATEIL010000286.1:0-5909 GCA_035279085.1 Nitrososphaera sp. | reverse complement strand
TATCCAGGCGCGAAATGAGCTCGGCCAAATCGAACACCCTGCCGCCTTCACTCATTGAGCCTGCCGCTCCTCTTCAGTATTAAGCCGATCGCCTGCAAGAGTTCGTCGTGGGTGCCCGAGTCGTGCTTTCGCATGTAATAGTAAAGCTCTTCAGTGGCGGCATGGTAGTCAATGCCAAGGTTCTGGGCAATGTTGAGGGAGATGCCGGAGAGGATCAACCTCCTCATCACAATCTCGGCCCCGTAGGCAGAAGCGTCTGAAGCAAGCTCGGCGAGGGTATTTCTAAAGTTTGCTTCGATATACCTATCCTTTGCTTCCCTTGTCTTTAGTGCAAACGTCGTCCCCATCATCCGGGATTTCATGTGAATGTCTTCAACCATAGAGATGAATGAGTCGTTTAGAGGAACGTTGTCCAGAAGGACCTCTGACAGCAGGTCGGCTGCATCCTGTTCGCTTATCCCCATTGTTTCCTTTACCTTGAATAGCACGTGGCATGCTGCACAGCCGTTTCCCCTTATGACGGTAGGGTCACTGCTGACAGCAGAGATTTCGCTTTCTATTATCCGCTCCGCTTCAATCCGGGACTGATCGTCAAGATTGCCCAATTCAAAAGTAGCCACGATACTTGGCTAAAAAGCCTTTCAGGTGCAGCTTGGCATTTGTATTTCTGCATGTAAGTATGTGTGTGTCTGGAGCAAAATATCCCGTTATCAATGTCAAAGTTCAAAATCCCCTCAGGTAGATATCAGATTCTTAATTAGAAAGTTACCGCCGCATATCCACGGTTGGAGGTGGGGGTCTAGGGATTGCAGAGGTTTCTGGTTCGCAGGTCACTGGCCGCCGCAGGCACCCTCTTGGCAGCCATCGTCATAATCGTGGTTGTCGTGAACACTGGAATATGCTCCGGCATTGACGGCATAAAAGCCCAGATTAGGCAGGGCATCGAACAGGAGATAATTGACAAAAAGCTGACATTCCCCTCGCCTGAAGCAAGACTTGCCTATATTGACACCCGCGCTGGGCAGGAGCTTGCCAAGCGCGGTCTGGAAGCATGCACCATCTAGCGGAACAACAAGCATGTATGCATGTACATATACAATGTCAGAAAATTTTAAGAGGAGATCCGGTTGCCTCGTCGAATGGAATGGGATGGGATGGTGGATTCTCGAAAATCAGGCTCGAGCCGGACCCCTTTTCAAGACAGGATTGCCCAAAAGGGGAATTATAGATTTGTAGGTGATGCCGTCGTACATAATCGACAGTTGCTCGCTCTCATATGCTGAAAGAGTGAGAGAGGTGAACAGAGAGATAGAATCGCCCTGCCAGAAAGTGGCTCAGCACTGATACCGTTGGCAGGGCGTTGACGGTAAAGGGATTTTTTACGGATCAAGACAGTTTTGGTTTTATTCTGTCCTGTCCGCGGGTTGGTCTGGTCTTGCGACCTAGAGTTTCATGTCACTTGCATGAATAAAAGGCCCGTCGATGATTGGTCTATCACGAGATTCTAGACTCTGGAGTATATGCAGAGAGGAATATGTTTTCTCCCTCACTCGCTTCATATAGCCTGTTAGATGAAAAATCCTGCGTACCTTGCTTTGCCCAAAAGCCTGCCACTCTGGCCCTCACGCAAGAGCTTGGTAGAATCCCAAGGCACTATTGCCTCCGGGTCTACCAGATGAGCAGTTCCATAGATCTCGACTAGGAGATATTCATAACGCCAGAGGAGGCGCCTGTCCTGCTCTGTCAGCATGTTTTTCAGGGGCACTGAAAGCCCTGTCTTGCCTACTGCCACTAGTGACTTGCTCTGCCAGACAGGATACTTTGACCATTCCTCGTCTGCCGACTTTGGGCGGTTGCGAGTGAAGAGCAGAGATGGCCTGTGTGCGATTATCATGCCAAATATCACCATGCTCATTCCAAGGAAAAAGTGCATCATGCCTGCCACCTGCACTGACTGTTCGGAGTAAAATGTCCATTCGAACTTCTGGCCCCCAACTATGGCCTCACCTTTTTCCGGCGTGGCATACAGCGGAAGTATTATGGCATTGTGGATAAGGACCACACCCAGTATACAAATTACAACTGGAACGAGCCCCCTTGGCGCAACGGAGAGCGCTACAAAGCCGGCGGTTACAAGCGCTCCAGAGTGCAGGCATACCAGCAGGTAGCCCGGCAGAACCTTGATGACTGATGTAGTCAGGAATGCGAAGAATAGCAGAGTAAGTGATACGACACAAAGCCCAAGCAGCCCCTTCTGGTGTTGTAGCGACCAGGATAGCATTCTGTCACCCATCGACGCAGCAGGGCCTGCATGCATATGACTTCATATTTATTGTGCGTCAATCGCATTAAACATTTCTGTACGAAATAGTAACGTTTTTTGATGCAAGAGATCGTTACGATATTATCGTGGCTCCGTTTGGCTTTTTCAAGAAAAAGGAGAAGGGCGATGAGCCATCATCAGCATCAAAATCGTCAGTCGATCATCAACAGCAGTCGTCGTCATCGCCACCGGCGATCCCGCTCCCGCAGGATTCATCGCTTTCAATACAGGAGGCTCAGGCCCTTCTGCAGGATGTCGAAGGCGCCAACCTCCGGGCGCTCTCCTCCAGGCTGGCGCCTATCAAGGCATCTGCAGAGCAGATCCTGAAGTCAATCGGCATCCTTGCCTCAGACATGGAGCAGGAAAAAATCAAGCTCGAAGATCTTGAGCAGAGGTTCAAGTCGCTCGTGGAAAATTCCAGAAAGACCGTGGTGACTACGCTTAGGCGCGAGTCCTCTACCGAACTTGAGCTCCCCGAATCAGTCAATGACGTGCGCAAATTCAGAGAAAAGTTGGAGGCGATGATGAAGAGGTTCGGAGAAGTGACGGGCTCACACAGCAAGATACTGAACAACTTTATGAGAAAACACTCTTCGCGGATGAAGGATGAGTTTGAAGCTTTACGAGAACTTGCAACGGAGGCGAAATCGATAATTGCGGATTTTGAGCAAAAGAGGGGCCCCATCATAAAGTGCGGAGCACTGCTCAACACTGCCTCGCAGAAAGCAGCGACCATGCAGGCCACCGAAGCCAGCATCAAGTCGGTTCAAAAAGAGATGTCTGACCTAGACGAAGAGCTTGCCGGGATGCAGACAGAGCTGGATTCACTGACAGGCTCACCCCAATACCATGAAGCCCGATCCCGTGCCAATGACCTCGCCAAGATGGACGAGCAGCGTGATGAGCTCAGGGGCAAGATAGTCGAGCTCTTTTCCCCCGTGTCACGGGCATTTACCAAATATTCCTATGGAGTATCTAGGGATATCGAGACCCGCCTGAACGTCATGTCTTCCGAGCCGTGGAAGCTACTTGACATGGCTGATATTTCCGAGTACCAATCGCTGCTGGCTGAAGTGCGCAAATCGGTCAGCTCGGGCAAGATCCAGCTCAAGGACACTGACAAAATGATCCACTACATTGACCTTATCGCGCTGACGCTTCCCGATTTTCAATCGAGGTCAAGGCAGATTGTAGCTGAAATCGATTCGCTCAAGAGCTACGACGATTCGTCATATCTGAGGTCAAGGCAGCTGGAGCAGAAAATTGCCGAGTTGAAAGAGCGGCTTTCAAGGGGCAGGGATAACATAGAATTGCTGAGACGCCAGAATGAAGAAAGAAAAGCAGAGGTCAGTTCCCTGCTGGCAGAAGCTTCGGGCCTCCTGACGTCGGTCTCAGGGCGGCATTACGAAGTGACAGCTAATGCTGATGCTAGTAGTGATGATAATAGCAATACTTCTACTACTACGACTATAGCGCCTAATTCTTCTTCCTAGCCAGCATATACAGGGTCAATCACCTGCTTGAATGTATCATATGGGTGCGCGCCCCTTATCAGCTTTGGAGTCTCGCCGTCTACCAGAACTATAAAACTCGGTGTCGCGCTGAGTCCTGCGCTTACGGCAAGGTTATAGTTCTGCTTCACCAAGTCAGAATGTGTGCCGGAATCAAGGCACTCGGTGAATTGAGAAAGGTCGAGCCCGACATTCGAAGCAAACTGCTTCAGGCTGTCCTTTGTGACCCAGCCGGTGTTCTCTCCTTCCCAGTTGTTGTAAAGCTCGTCATGGTAGTCCCAGTATTTGCCCTGGTCCCCGGCGCAGTACGAAGCCTCGGCTGCAAGTGACGATGCCCTATCTGCCTGGTCATTTATCGCAAAGTCTTTGAAGAGAAACCGGACTTTGCCCGTGTCCACGAAATCTGCCAGCACAGCATCCTTTGTAGACTGGTGCCACCTGTGACACCATGTACATTGGTAATCGCCAAACTCTACTATCGTTACCTTTGCATCCGCGCTCCCAAGTGCGGGCGCGCTTGCCACAGTAACGGTCTTTAGCTGCTCAATTATCTGCTGGTTGCGGCTGGCATTTGGGTCATTGTTGGCATTGCCCGATTTGAGCTCCGTAGCGTTGGTCGGAGTTGACGAAAAGGCAACGGCTGCAGCGCCTGCAATGACTACTGCAACGATGGCTACGACGACTATTAGTTTCTTGCTAGACATAAAGGATCATTTTATCTCCATACTATCGAAGCGATTCCAAGGCCTGCAATGCAGAGTCCGCCGTAGGCTACAAAATTGACTCCGAGTATTGCCCCAAGGAGAGTTATGCCGATGCCTGCAGCAATTGTTATGGCCTCTCCGGCCCTCCTCTGAGTCTTGAAAAAGCCCCTACGCCTCTTCAACATGCCATCAAGGAATCCCAGATGGTATTATAAAACTACCTGAATATGGTGCCAATCGTTGTTGTTGTGTGCATATACCCTGCTAAAGTTGGGTATTTGATTTTCGCTTTTTTTGCCAGTCAGCATGTTAGACGGGTTTCGGGATTACCACTGCATCATCGGCCTTAAAGTCCTCCAGCAGCGATTTTCGGATTGCCGTCAGGACTTCGTGTGCCTTTTCAAGTGACATGTTCCTGTCAAGCTCCACGTGGACCTGGGCCGAAAATTCGCGTCCTACGGGACGGAGCAGGATTTTTTCGACGCGTACGCCGAATTTATCTTCAAGATGGCTCGCGATCCTCTGCTGCAACTCGGGGTTTCTGACGGCGTCTACCAGAACGAGGGTGGACTCTTTGAATGCACTGTAGGCCATGAAAAAGATGTATGCCGCAATCAAAATTCCCCCCACAGAATCCATATAGGGAATCCCAAAGTAACCCGCTACAACGCTGCCAAGGCCGACAAACGAGGCAGTACCATCCTTTATCGAGTTCTTGGCATCAAGGTTCAGAGACACTAGGTTGTATTTTTTGGCGACGGTCCTTACCTTAAACGCCCGGTGAAGTGACACCCCTCCGGCTGCAACCAGCGTTATCATGGCTATTTCGGGGTTTGTGATTTCAAGTGGATTTAGGATTCGCTCGTATGCATTGTAGACAATGAAAGAACCGAGAATAACAATGACTACTGCAGCGACGAATGCCGCAAAGCTCTCTATCTTTGCATATCCGAAATGAAATAGCGTGCTCCTCGGCTTTTGCAACATCTTGATCCCAAACCACACTATAAAGGAGACAAGCGCGTCGGCAAGCGAATCTAGCCCGTCGGCAAAGAGAGTAAGGCTGCCGCTGAACACAGATACCGCAATTTCAGCGACTCCGATGCCGACGAGCGTCCAAACGGAGACCCATGCAGCCCGCCGGGCTTCCAGAAATCCCAAAGACTTTGCCAAAAAGTGGTTGATTAAGAGATCTCGTACAGCGTAATTATACTTTTGTCATCAACTTGTTGATGCGCGTATCTAAGTATGTGACTTTGTCTGCAGAAGATATATGCAGGCTCTCAAATTCGCTCTCTGTTGCCTCGGATAGATGTTATCACAGACCGGCACTCAATAATTCAGGCGATACAAGAGTTTCAGGCAGGTGTC
>DATEIL010000285.1:0-9535 GCA_035279085.1 Nitrososphaera sp. | reverse complement strand
GTCGTCTCTGCAAAGATCGTTGGCGCAGACTCGGCAAACTCCATCCGAGTTCTTCAGCGCGACCGCACAAAAACATTCAGTCCAAACGCAGGATATCCCATGGCCACCATGGCAGGGGCGCTCAGGATACGGCTGGAAAAGATCGGCCACTATGCCCTTGGCGACGGGCAGGAGCCGGCCACCATTGCAAAGTGCAAAGCTGCAATTTCAATCATGAAACTGACGACGCTGCTCTTTGGCATCATGGTCGCTGTTCCTGTTATTTTAGCGCTGTATCTGGCGGGATGGTGGAGGATACTACTTGGCATTTCTTAGGCCGGTGCAGGCGGTACTGGCATTTCTTACCGTGTTGCCGGCAGGCAAGGAACAACACGACATCTACTACGTCGCCAAGAAGATGTACCATTTCCCGGCGGCAGGCATCGTCATCGGGGCAATCGTCGGCGCGATGGCGTTTGGCGTCTCGCCTTTCCTCCATCCGCTAATTGTGGGGCTGCTTGTAACGGGTGCCCTTGTGATAATTACTGGCGTCCACCACACTGATGCACTTGCCGATTTTGCAGATGGCCTGATGGCAAAAGGCGGCAAGGAACTAAAGCGCAAGGCAATGCGCGACCCGGCAGTCGGTTCCGCAGGAGTCGCTTCACTTGTCATGTATTTTGCAGGGATGATAGTCGTATTTGACATGGGCACCCTTCGGGGCTATGGCATCCTCGCCGCAATCATCACCGCAGAGGTAGTAGCCAAGTACCTCATGGTCCTGCTCTCACACAGGGGCATGTCCGCATGGGAGGGGTTCAGTTCCCCGTTTACGGCTGCAATGAAGGACAGGCGCAAGGTGCTCGCGGCTACTGCAATCATGCTGGCCACAATCTGGGTTGCCAGTGGATATGCAGGGCTTGCAGCGCTTGCGGTCTCTCTGGGGATAGCAGCGGTGATAAGCTATGCATCGGCCAAAAGCTTTGGCGGGATCTCGGGAGATGTGCTTGGCGCGACCAATGAGATGACGAGGCTGGCGTCGCTTTTGGTGCTCGCATCGGTGGTAATACCAACATGATAGCAGCCGTCATGTGTGGCGGAGCTGCAACTAGGATGAAAAAGGCTCGGACTGAAAAGCCGCTTCTTTCTGTGGGCGGCACCCCAATCATAACCAGGGTAATCCAATCCCTTCATGAAGCGCAAAGCTTTGAGAGGGTGGTGGCGGTTGTATCCCCAAACGCCCCCATAACCAGACAATTCCTGGAGAGCAGAGGGGTCGAGACCTTTGAAACCCCGGGCAGTGGCTATTCTCTGGATCTATCGCTTGTACTGAAGGCCATGAAGCCTGCCAAAGTATTCGTTATCTCTGCAGACATGCCTCTGGTAGGCGCGCGGGTAATTGGTGAAATCCTCGCGGCGCCCCAAAGCCGACCTCTGCTTTCTGTTGTCCTGACAAAGGCATTTGTAGAAAGCTTGGGGATAGCTCCAAGTGTCGCGTTCAGCAGGGGCGGAGTAGATTACTGCTATGCAGGAATCAGTATTTTCGACACTTCACACCTATCAGAAGAGGGCGGAGTGAAGGTAGTAGACGAAGAATACCTTGTCAGAGACGACATTGAACTTGCAGTTAATGTAAATACAAAAGAAGAGATGGAGCTCGCAGAAAAGCTACTGGTCCAGCGAGCTTAGTACCTTGCCCAGAATGGCGGCCTTGCTGCCAGACTTTTCGGCTAGCGCTTCGCCGCAGGACTTGCAGGCAATGTCCGAAGTCGTGTGAGAAAATATGACTGCCTTTTCTCCGCATTTTGGGCATTGCACTGAAAGAAAAGTGCTTCGAGGCTTGGGTATCATTATGCTTTCTCTCTTCATTTCTATCAGATCTCCAGCTTTCGTATCCTCTGTCCCTGCTTCATTGTTTTGTACTGGCAGGTCTTACATGTATAGCGTAATGTCATTTTCTTGGTGGTCTTGGCGGTCCTTTTCAATTCAGGGAACTTTTGGCCGCCGTAGCCTTTCTTGTCCTCGGCGTGCCTGCGCGCACCCTCCGCCACTACCCTGTCCTTGCCCTTCTTGTAAAGGCCAACGGACTGGACGGTGTGAGTCTTGCACCGCGGGCAGAATTTGCGCATCTCCTTCTGCATCTTCATATACTCACTCGATTCTTGTTTAGGGTTATTTAATGTATATCTGAGTAGGCCGGGTCAAAGCCAATCAGAAAATCTAATATACTACCATGCTGACCCTTCTGACAGTATGCTGTTCGACCTCCTGTTAAGACAAACCATTGACCCAGCTGCATTTCCCGTGTGGATTCCGCTGGCTTTTGGTCTGATCGTCGGTCTAGCCTATGTAATTGCTTCAGCAGCAAGGCGCAGTCGTTAAATAAAAAAGGCGCCAACCTTTTCTTTTTCTTGCTCAACTTTATAGCCGGCTATCTGCCTTAACAATACTGCATATATGGGCTTCTTGCACCATGAGAAAAACGAATGCGAAGATTGCCATGAAAAATTCGGAAGCTATGAAGAGATGGTCAGACACTCCAGAGATAGCCACAGGCGGCACGTGGTAAAGTGCACTTCATGCGGCAAATTGTTCCTCCACGAAAAGGACAGGCTGCACCATGTCCGCGAAGAGAATGAAAAGAAAGTGGACGCCAGAAGGCACAAATTTTAATTCCCAAAGCATCCCGGATAGTGCCATATGGATTTTCCCATAACTATTGGGGCAAGCAAGGACCGCACGATTACCGTCAGCTCGAACCAGACGACAAGCTTTCTCTGGGAAGGAGAGAATGTGCTCTCGACTCCTTCAATGATCTCAGAGATGGAAGAAACCTGCAGGCTTTTGCTCAAGGAGCAGGTGATCCCTGATGCTCAATGGGATTCAGTTGGGACAATAGTGGATGTAAAACACCTTGCCGCAACGCCTGTAGGAGCCCAGGTGTCACTCAAGGCGAAGGTGATGTCATTTGAAGGGCGCAGGGTCATGTTTGAAGTGCAGGCATTTGACAAGCTTGAAAAAATAGGCGAAGGCAGGCATGAGAGGTTTGTGATTAATGTTCCACGGTTCAGGGCCAATTTTGACGAGAAGGTAAGGAGGCTCTCAAAAGGCCCGGGGCAATAATCTATAAAAGACGGTTAGAGATTGTGTATTTATTCTATAGGTGAACTGGTATGTCTATACAAACAACCGCTGGCGGGATGCCAGTCATAATTTTGAGGGAAGGAAGCAAGGAAACCAAGGGTCGAGATGCCCAAAAGAACAACATCACTGCCGCAAAGCTGATCGCTGAAATTGTAAGGACAAGCTTGGGCCCAAGGGGAATGGACAAGATGCTGGTCGATTCACTTGGCGACGTGACAATAACAAACGATGGCGCCACCATTTTGAAGGAAATTGACGTCCAGCATCCGGCGGCAAAGATGATGGTCGAAGTAGCCAAGTCTGTCGATGCAGAGGTTGGAGACGGGACCACCTCGTCAGTCGTGCTGGCCGGCGCACTACTTGAAAAAGCGGAGGATCTGATAAACAAGGACGTGCACCCATCCGTGGTGGTGGACGGCTACAACGCAGCTGCCGACCAGGCGTTGAAGCTGCTTGAAAAAATAGCAGTCAAGCTTGATGTCAGCGACAAGGACTTGCTGCTAAAGATCACAAGGACCAGCATGGATTCAAAGCTGATTTCAGACGACAGCCCCGTACTGGCCCAGATCGTAGTCGATGCTACAAAGCAGGTCGCAGAAAAGATAGAAGGTGGCGGGCTCAGGGTAGACCTCGACGACATCAAGGTAGAGAAGAAGGCAGGCGGATCCATGAGGGACACCAAGCTAATCAAGGGCATTGTACTTGACAAGGAAGTCGTCCACGCTGGCATGCCAAAGAGGGTAGAGACGGCAAAGATTGCGCTTGTAAACTCCGCGCTTGAAATCGAAAAGACGGAAATGAGCGCAGAAATAAGGATTTCAGATCCACAGCAGATGCAGATGTTCCTCGAAGAGGAGAACCGAATGCTGAGGTCAATGGTGGACAAGGTAAAGTCCGCTGGCGCAAACGTTGTCCTGTGCCAGAAAGGCATCGACGACATCGCACAGCACTATCTGGCCAAAGCTGGCATCCTGACTGTAAGAAGGGTCAAAGAGTCAGACATGACCAAGATGTCAAGGGCAACAGGTGCAAGGATTGTCAATAACCTAGACGACCTGACAGCTAAAGACTTGGGAGCAGCTGACTTGGTTGAAGAGCGCAAGGTAGAGACTGACAAGTGGGTGTTTATTGAAGGGTGCAAGAATCCAAAGGCCGTCACCATACTGGTCAGGGGAGGCTCGCAACGGGTAGTCGACGAGGCTGACAGGTCGCTTCACGATGCATTGATGGTAATGAAGGATGTCCTTGAGCACCCCACCATAGTTGCAGGAGGTGGCGCACCTGAAGCATACATCGCTGGCGAGCTCAGACAGTGGGCAAGCAGCCAGGAGGGCCGCGCTCAGCTGGCAGTGCAAAAGTTCGCCGACGCATTAGACCAGATCCCGCTCAACTTGGCAGAAAACGCAGGCATGGACCCGATTGACACAATGACAGAGCTCCGCTCAAAGCAGACCAAGGGTGCCAAGTGGACCGGCGTTGACGCAAGAAATACCACAGTCACAGACATGTACAAACAGAACGTGCTCGAGCCGCTCGTGGTAAAGCAGCAGATAATCAAGTCTGCGACAGAAGTTGTGTCGATGCTTCTGAGAATCGACGACGTGATCGCCTCAAGCAAGTCCAGAGGGCCAGCCGGACCTCCAGGCGGGATGGGAGGAGGTATGGGTGGCATGGGCGGAATGGGCGGCATGGACATGGAGTAATCGGAAAGCCACTTTCCTCCTTTCCATCTCTTTTTTCCACTTTACGCAAACAACCTTATACTTCAGCACTTTTCAAATTTCCGTGGGCATCGTCGAAAAGCTCAAGCAGCTAAATATTGTCGGCTCGATAACAGTCATGCCGGACTTTTTTGTGGACAGGCTAGTCCGACTCGAGTCCAAGGAAAAGCTTTTCGATTCGCTGACCGAAAAGGCGTCAAGGGGCGGAGGAAGCATCAGGGGGGTGCCCATGCATGACATCAAGGGAGGCAATGCGGTCAACGTCGCATACTGCCTGGCAAAGCTGGGCGCCAAGGTAACCCTCTTTACAGTAGCTGATGATATCGGAAATGCCACCATAAAGCAGGCCTTTTCGCAATTTGGTGAGAGGGCAAAGCTCAGGATTGCACAGGGCAAGAGCGGGCTTACGACGGCATTTGAGTTTCCCCAAGGCGACACCAGAGTGAATGTCATGGTAAGCGACATTGGAGACAACGCCAACTTTGGCCCCGACAGGATAAGTTCGGAAGAAGACAGGGCGTTGCTCAAGAATTCAGACGCAGTCATGGTGACCAACTGGGCGAGCAACTCTCGCGGAACTGAGCTTGCAGATTTTGCGTTCAGGAACTCGCCAAGTGCGCTCCACTTTATCGATCCGGCCGACATTGAGACCAGAAAAGTCGAATTTTCCAAGTCACTTTCAAAGCTTGCAGATATTACCGATTCGCTTTGCCTAAATGAAAACGAATGCAATTCCCTTGCTGAAGCGCTTGGGGTAGACAAACCCCTTTCTTCGGACTTTGGGCCGCAGGAAATCAAGTCAGCTGCAAAGGCTGTGTCTGAAAAAACTGGAATCAGCATTGACCTCCATACAAGGGCCGGCGCTGCCTGGTCCAATGGAAGGGAAAGCGTCTTTGTTCATGCAATCAGAGTGGAGACTAAGATCCTGACGGGCGCGGGAGACTCGTGGGACGCGGCAAACATGCTCGGCTACCTTGCCGGTCTGGATCCGCATGAGCGGCTGCTTTTCTCAAACTGCTGTGCGTCGCTTTACGTGAGGGACGAAACCGGCGAGCCTCCAACCATGGCCAAGGTGTTTGAGCTGGTAGAAAGGGTACAATAGTAATAGTAGTAGCAGTACGCCCTTTCGACGACGGCTATGATAAAAATGATTACCGGTGAGGGGGCTAAAAGAGAGCAATTTTAAGCGATTGCAGATCTTGCCTTACTGGATATAATACATATGATAAAGTCTGAAGATGCCGTCAGGATGCTCGATGTTGTGGCAAAAAACCTGCTGGCCGTTTCCAAAAGTCCCTCGAATTTTGAAAGGCTTCCCGACAGTTTCTGGGGCTATTTTGCAAAGGGTCACGACAGCAATGGCAAGTTCGCTGTAATCATCACATACTCTGAAGCCGGCGATGACGTGGATTGGCTGCTGCGCTCCTACGAGCAATGGGTCGCAAAGAACAAGGCAAAGTCAAAGTCAGATGAGTTGCTCTAATGTCCAGACCCTGAACCTCTCTATGGCAAAATCCTCCGACTGCTTTACAAAGGCGGGGTCCTTGACCCTCCATTGCTCCTGCGGTATGCCATCAAAGAATTCCTGCATGCAAAGGATAAACCTGAAGCGGAGGTTGCGGGGATTTTCGACCAAGTCGTACCGTCCAAGTATCTGGGCAATTTTGGCAAAAGTGATGTCATAGTTCCGCTTGAACGGTTCGACTTCAAACGCGTCCTTCAGTATCTGAGAAATAGAGTCGAGATCTCCACGAAGTGTAATAACAGTCATGATGATGACGGCGATGATGAAGAGGAGGATGAGGATGATGATGGTTGTGGTGGCGCCTGTCTTGACGCAGTGAGCTTTTTCAGGTACAGAGTCTCCATGCTGGTATCAAGGTCAAATCCGTATTTTGATGCAAGATAATGAAGCAGAGCTGCAGACTCGGTTATCTCCATCTTGGCATGCTCCAAGTTGTTCTTCTCCATCGCAAATGCGATCTCACCTATTTCCCGGACAAGATGGATAAATGCGCCGGACTTGTCGTCGCCAAATTTGCGGTTGTAGTATTCAACTGCAGTATTGCTCATTGCGAATCTAGCACACTAGTCGGTATAAAAGTCCAGCGTGGTTCCCACGCTTGGCTGGATAAACCTGTCTGGGAACAGCTGGACAATTCTGTTTGCTGCCTGCCATCCAGTGCAGTGACAGGGAACTATATAACGTGGGTCCAATTCTCCCAGTGCCTCCATTGTGGGTTCGATTGCACGCTCGTACATCAAGCCACTGAGATGGAAGCCCCCTACCACGGCATGCACCTTGTCTATGCCGGCAAGCTTTTTTGCGTGATGGATTGTGTTTATTATCCCGGCGTGGCCGCATCCGCTCAAGACCACCAAGCCCTTTCCCTTTAGGTTCGCCACAAGCGCCTGGTCATCTCTTACAAGCGGGTCATGCACAAGGCCGCCTTCCTTGGTTTCTGCGTACTGGAGTGGAAAGCCTATTTCGTAAGGCGCGAGCCGGGGGATCTCGCCGGTGATAAGGAGGCAGGGATTGTCAGGAGAGGGAATCGCAATGGGTCCTTCGCTCTTTTCTACCAGTGCCCCTTGTATTTTCAAAGCGTTTTCGTCGATAAATGGCATCATTGCCCTGCCTCCATCCGGAAAAATTAGCCAACGTCTGAGAAAGGCATCGGGATGAGCCAGCAATCTGGTTGGCTTGCCAATCCTTGCAAGCGCCCTTTTCAGCCCGGTAAAGTGATCAAAGTGGCCGTGGCTCAGAATTATCGCGTCGACCTTCTCCAGATCAACACCAAAAAGTGCGGCATTCTCTAGCATGCCGTCCTTGCTCGTGCCTGTGTCAAAGAGGAACCTCCAAGAATCTCCAGATCGCCAGACCTCAACAATGGCTGAAAATCCATGTTCTGCTATGGGTGCAGGCAGGATCTTTTCATTTTTCACCAGTGGAGTCCTTTTTGCAATCTGTGAGCTTGGCAGCAGCCTGTCCGTATAGTTGTCGATAAGCAGCGTAATTGATATCCTGTCAACATCTAGCAGAGTCAATGACGACGACAACTACTCCACTCCTTACTGTCTGTGGGTTGGTTATTAATAATTATGACCGAGGGAAAAAATGGGCGGTTGGGTGGGGCCCTACCTGTTTCCTTCCTGAAACGCAGTTAGAGCCTTGCCATGATCGTAAATCCCAAACCTGTTGTACCACAAGAGGGCCCCGGCAAATGCCACGTTGCCTGCGCTGTACAGCGGGTAGACAACAGGACCTAGGTCTATCTGGAACAATGACATGTTGGAAAAAGCGATATCTGCACCGGCAATCAGGATAAGTCCGACTGAGACAAACAGCCACGGCGTATAGGTCAGCAGGCCATGGCGCAGCGTCAGCAGCAAGAGGACTGATGGCCCGAGCAATACTGCGTCACCTATAGGGTAGATTAGCCGGATGATGACAAGTGGCTGATCATTTTCAACTGCAGGTCCAAGGGCCGTAAGGATAGAATAGGTTGTTACCGCCATGAGGACAGAAACGCCGGCAAGGACTGAAATCATGTGGAGCCTGCTCACTGCATATCCAAAGAACCGGTACGTCCTGAAGACATAGTAGCCAAAAAACGCATAAAGCATAAGCCATGGAACCTCTGCAAGGGAAAGGCTGGATGATGATGAGCCCATGATCACGCTGTCGTAGGTATACACCAGTTCTCCGGCAAACCAGCACGCAAGCCCGATTGCGAGCGCGACATAGGTCTTGCCATAGAGCCCGCCGAACTTTTGCCGGAACACGACAGCCGCTGCCGCGGAAACTGCTATCCCGGCGGTGACAGTCGCCGATACGGGGCTGTTGAGCATGATTTCATTGGGATATGCGGCAATCAGGACCGTGATGGTGGCGTAAACCATGGCGACTGATGCAACTATCGCCCTGCGTATTGTGTCCGAGCCTGGCGTTGCAGTTCTCGACACTTCCATTGGCATCACGCGACTGTCTGCTCACGGTTGCCGTTTACATCAAGCCATTTTCTGATCTTTTCGACGGGATCTGATATGCGGCTCTCGTCAAACCCAATTATCAGCCTTGAATTGAGTCGCTTATACGCAAGACCTATTATTGCAGCCGAGCCCACGCCGAATAGTTCGATTAGGACCTTATCAATGGCCACGATATCCACGGCCTGTGGTCTGAATGATGCGCCCCTTGATTCCATGGCAGAAATAACCAGGTTGCGGGTCGGAAGACCAAGTTCCCAGAGAGCGGAATCTAGGGACTCATACAGGTCGCCATCAGATAGCAACGTGTGAGTTTTCAGTTCAATGATGATTTAACATTGCGTAAGTAATGGCCCATACATGCACGGTTTTCTTCTGGCAGCGAGTACCAAAGTATTGATTCATGGTGCCTTTCCTCAGTCAAGGAGGATGGGAAGAGAGAAAGTGCGGGAGAGAGATTGAGAGATGGGTGAGGGACAAACTATTCCGCTATTATGCGCAGATGCATTTATGCGATGCAATTCCAGTGAGGGCGCTTCTCTTTGTTAGGACAACAGCGTTGTGAGCTTTTGGATATTTACACGAATTTTACAAAGCGGTGTGGCGAGAATGAAAGAAATTTAAAAGTAAAAAAAGTGCGGGCAAAAAAGCGCCCGGGACATGTGTGTTCGTATATACGTATGTGTGTCTGTGCGACCGGCTAG
>DATEIL010000284.1:0-12559 GCA_035279085.1 Nitrososphaera sp. | reverse complement strand
ATGGACTTTACAATCGTGTTCCCTGCAGTAATGGGCTCGCTCACAGTCATTGTAATATTTGCTTTGGTCCGAGTGCTGGGAGGGACCACTGCCGGCCTCTTTTCTGCGCTGCTGTTCGCATTCAGCCCTTCAATCATACAGAGGGGGAACCTTGGATGGTTCAAGTCCGAGCCACTGGGTCTGTTCTTTGGACTGCTGGCAACTTACCTCTTTATCTCTGCCATAAAGCACAGGGAGGCAAAATATGCCATTGCAAAGGCAATCGCAGGCGGAATTATCCTTGGCCTTGCAAACGGCTCATGGGGAGGAGTCCAGTATTTCGCAATCCCGATGGCGATATTCTTCATAGCGCTTCCGTTCTTCAGAAGGGATCTCACCATACCGATGTACGTGGTGATAGCATTTACAGTCCTGTCGCTTGTCACCTCTGCCGCATTCCCGCGCCCTGGAATTTCATACATCCTGGGGCTTCCCGGAATTGCAATGATAGGCGGCACGGTATTTCTGGTCATTGCCAACTTTTTGAGAAAGATAGGGAGCCCAAGACAGCAAAAGAGAAACACTGCCTATCTCCTGATAGGCTTCATAGCCGCGGCAGTGGGAATCGTGGCGGCAGGCGCCTACATTTCGCCGAGCTTTAGGTACCTCAATGCAATCAACCCGTTTGTCGGCTCGCAGGACTCGCTGGTCGAATCAGTCGCAGAGCACTTTACCCCCACGGTCGCAGACTATTTCACAGACTTTTCGCTACTGCTCATGTTTGCAGGCCTAGGCGTCTGGCTGGCGTTTAAGAGGCGTGACGATACGGCGATATTTGCCCTCATCATAGGCCTAACAGGCGTATACGTCAGCGCGACTTTTGCCAGACTCTTGGTCTTTGCTTCAATTGGCATCATCGTGCTGGCCGGTCTCGGGCTTTTCGAAGTCACGCGCAGCCTTCTGGCATACAGGGAGACAACTGCTCAGACAAGTGCCTCCTCAATGGCAGCAAGGGCCAACGCGCTCACCCGAGAAGAAAGGAGAAAGGCCGAGTACGGAGGCTTTAGAAGCCGGTCGGGGCAGATGGTGCGGATTGCGTATGTGGTAGTCGTCATCATGATGCTAACCATACCCATGTTCTGGCCAACAAACGCCAACTGGGTAAGCTCTGCTGATATTCCCGCAGCGATATCTAACGGCGGAACCGGCTTTAGGACTTCTACGGACGACTGGACTGATGCCCTGAGTTGGGTCTCAAACAACACCGAGCCCAATGCCGTAATAGCTTCCTGGTGGGACTATGGTTACTGGATAACTACCCTTGGGAATAGGACTACCCTGGCGGATAACGCGACCATAAACTCCACACGCATCGCCACTCTGGCCAAGATGCTCATTTCGGATCAGGAGGCTGGGATAAAGATTGCACAGGATCTCAAGGCTGACTACATCATGATCTATGTCGTCGGACAGGTGGCACTCACCGGCTCGCCGGCATTGCTCAACGGTTCCACTAGCAATAATACTGAGGACCGCATCCCGCTCTATACACTAGGACAGGGTGGGGACGAGAGCAAGAAGCAGTGGTTCATGAGAATCGGAGACTTTGACGAGAACCAGTACATCCAGCCAGATGGGTTTACTCCAAAGCCTGCGTTCTGGAACTCTACGCTCTTAGGCAAGATGATGCCATTTAGGCCTGCATCGTATGTAATGTTTGGCGGTGACGGCAGCATCCAGAACCTCCGAAATGATACTCAGGGATGGGCACAGGGCTTTACCGGCCTGTACACCCAGGACATCAAATATCCGAAGGATGGAGGGGCCGACCAGCCACTGCATCTGGTATACGCTTCTCCAAGTTTTGTAAACAAGGAGCCTATTGCATTTGGAGTATTTGTCTACAAGGTCAACCATGACTATGTGCCAAAGCCGGACCACGACCCATATGCCAAACCTGAGCCCGTCAGTACGCCCGAGCCCGTACAGACACCGACTTCTAGCAACGCCACAGCACCGGTGACATCAAGTGAAATTGCCGTATTGAATACTACGCAGGGGATAATCAAGATGGAGTTCTTCCCAGAAGCGGCTCCAAATCATGTGCAGAACTTTATCAAACTTGCAAATGAGGGCTTTTACGATGGAAGCCTCTTCCACAGGATCGTCCCCGGCTTTGTAATACAGGGAGGCGACCCCAACACTGTGAACGGAACTGACAGAAACCTGTGGGGTACCGGCGGCCCCGGATACACCATCGACGAGGAATTCAACGACATATCTCATGACAGGGGAATCGTATCCATGGCCCGTGCGGCAGATCCCAACAGCGCCGGCTCGCAGTTCTTTATCGTGCTGCAAGGAGATGAACTGACAAAGAGGGCACTTGACGGTCAGTACACGGTGTTTGGCAGAGTCATTGAAGGCATGGACGTAGTGGACAAAATCGCGGCGCTCGACACAATTGTGGTAGGTTCTGACAGCAGGCAGCCGGCCAACCCTGAAGACGCAAGGATTCAGTCAGTAACCATAGAGCAAAGAAGTTAGCAATTGAGGGACACGGCACTTACGTGTCCCACTTCCTTTTTTCACACACCCATTCTTTTAGCCTAGCATCTACGATGATGATAATAATAATAACATAGTATCGAGATGCATGGAATGATTTTGTGACATTGGTGTCGCCGGTTAACATATGCGAGTCACAACAACTATAGCGGCAAGAATTTCTCTCACACAATGAAAATTATAGATGTGAAGCAATAATTCGGTTTTTTCTGCTTACGATATACATCTAACCAGCCTTCCTCCTCGTCTGGATCAAAACAACATACTACCATACTTCCGCTCCATACTTTGAAATTGAACTGCAGACACACAGAAATTTTTCTTGAATTTTTGCTACTCTGGGGTCAGTATACTGACAGGGCAGACCTTTACACCTTCGCTGAATCTTCTTGCGTCCTGTTCACTTCCGATAATTGTGCCATAATGCATCGGAATGGCCAGCTGCTTTGGCTTTATCCTTTCATTCACTGCACGGGCTGCCTCATCTGCAGTCATGACATAGGTTCCAGAGACCGGGACTAGTGCAACGTCAGGATCTACCGAGCTCATCTCGGGAATAATGTCTGTGTCACCAGTATGGTAGATTCGCTGGTTGTTCAGCGTAATTACGAACCCGACTTTACGGTCTGCATGCGGATGAAACGTCTTGTTGGTATTGTACGCGGCCACGGTCTCGATGGGTATTCCCTGCACCGAGAGCCTGTCGCCCGGCGACACTCCCCTTACATCTGCCGCGCCCACCCTGTCCAGTTTGCCAACACATTCCTTTGCAACCACCAGCTGGGTCTTGCCGTTTACTACGTGGGCGAGGTCATCAGGACTCATGTGGTCATAATGGTTGTGCGATATCAGGACAATGTCTGCGTCGCGCCTATTGTACTGCGTCTTTGACAACTTGTACGGGTCGAAATAGATCGTCTTGCCACCATGGGCTATCCTAAAGCCGTCGTGGCCCAGCCAGTCAATCTCGATACCGTTGTGTTCTAGCATCAAAATATGTGCGCGGCAGAAATTTATTTAAAGATTTTTTCCAGTGCCCAGCTTTGGATTTGCAACGATTAGCCTGTCCCTGCTGAGTGTAAGTACCAGAACCTGGCTTGCTATGAGCCGCCTGCGGAGGTTGGTGTCAATGGTTGCAACGGCGCACTTGTTCCTCAGGGCGAATTCTACTATCGAATCGTCGACATGCGCAGCGTGAGCTACCTTGACCTGCTTGAATTTTGCAGCCGTCAGTTCCATTGCCGTCTTGGCAAGAGTTGCTCTCTTTGGTCCAGCTTTGCGTGCCAGCCGGTCAAGCTCGCCTATTACAATGTCTGGTACCAGAAAGTCTAGCCTTCCAAGCTCCGACTCTATCCTTGGAACCTGCTTTATCGGCTTTGAAACTAGTACCATCAAAAAACTGGTGTCACAGAGGATCTGCATTTAGACGGCTATTCCCGATCCGATCAGCCGCCACCGCTCCGCAATCCTCCTGCTCACCGCGACCCTGCTTTTTGGCATCAGGCATACGGGTTTTTTGAGCTTTACCTCTACCTTTCCGTCGCGCACGTTGGTGGCAGTGCCTATGGCTGCCGCGGTGCCGATATTGAGCCTGAGTGGCTCCTTAATCTTTATCGGCTCGACCTTTACCATGTCGGCTGTTCCCACAGCAGTGTCAAAGAGGTGGGTCTCAACGGTAATGTCCTCAACATCCTTTGGAAGGGTGCCAGGCTTTCCGATGACAGAGCCTATCAGCGAATCGCTTTTCGTAAATGTTGGGTCGAGCTTTGTTCCAATGGCCACGAGGCCTCCCGGTCTTACCGTGTCAACAAGGCCTGCTCCCGTGCCCAGCGTGGCAATGTATGATGTTATCGGCTCGTACTTGCCTTTCTTATCATCGACAAGTCCCGGGCGGATTTCGATCTCGTCGTCGATGTTAAATTCTCCCTGGGTAAGCGCCCCGCCAATGATGCCTCCCTTGACTTGCTTTATGGGAGAACCGGGCTTGTTGACATCAAACGACCGGAGCACATGCATAATCGGAGCGTCATTTTTCGCCCGGGGTGGTGTTTTGATGTTGTTCTCGATCGCTTCAATCAAGGCGTCCATGTTGAGCTTGTGTTGCGCAGAAACCGGGACTATTGGGGCCTTTTGGGCTACGCTGTCTTTTACAAAGTCCTTTATCTGGTTGTAATTGTCCATAGCTTCCTGGTACTCTGTCAGGTCAGCCTTGTTCTGCACAAGGACTATTTGCTGGATCCCCAGGACCGAGAGGGCCAGGAGATGCTCCCTTGTCTGGGGCTGCGGGACCCTTTCGTTTGCGGCAACAACTAGGATGGCCCCGTCCATAAGGGCGGCGCCGGACAGCATGTTTGCCATCAGGCTTTCGTGACCTGGCGAATCCACAAAGCTGACTACCCGGAGAAGCTCGCTATCGCCTCCGCAGTTGGTGCACTTTGGCTGCGTGCTATAACAGAGCGGCGCAGGGCATTTTGGGCATTTGTAAAATGCTGCGTCCGCATAACCGACTTTGATTGTAATTCCCCTTCTCAGCTCTTCGCTGTGGGCGCTGGTCCATACGCCAGTAATAGCCTCCACCAGAGTGGTCTTGCCGTGGTCCACATGGCCTGAGGTGCCGATGTTGACGCAAGGCTGGTAGCCATATTCCTTTATGTACCAATCCGGCAGAGTCTCTTTCCAGTGCAAATTCATGTAACGTCAATTCCAAGAGAGATATTAACTTACGGGAAAATCCTGCTGCCTTTGCTACTTCTTTTTCTTTTCCGGCTCTGCTGCAGCTCCCTCTTGCGCTGCCTCGGCTGGCTTTTCAGGCAGCGTGCCTTCGACAAGCAGGCAATTGAGCTGGTAGATTTCTTCAGTGACCATATTGCCTCTGACCAATTTTCTGACCCTTGCCTCGCTCCTGTTCCCCACACCCGTGGATAAAAGGACGTACTTCTTTACGCCGCCATGAACGTCGGATCTCATCGGGGTTCCCGACTTGTCGCTTCCGCCTGTAATCTTGACCTTGCCTCCGGAGATCCCTATGACAGAAGAATCAACAACTCCTCCAATCTTGGAGCCTAGTAGCGGCTGGGCCGCCCTGTCTTTGAGCTCCTGTGTGATACTTTTCCCCTTTGGATCTGAAATGACTAGTTTGAACTGAGCCAAGGCAAAATTGAAGCGAATTTTTGGTTTAATTAACCTTTGGGAGATGGGCATTGTCGAGACATTGCCGTAGGATGCAATCGAGGCTCATGATCGTTGTCAGTCGGACAAGGATTTGGCAGCAACACTAGATGAAACGGTTAAAAACTTGTGGTCTCAGAGATATTTACAGTATCATATTGGAAACAGGGCGGACCGAAGAAGAAGGAGAAAAAAATGAAGGAACCAAAGTGGAATGTCCACGCTGTGGTTTTGAGATGAAGAACATGACTGCCTGTCATCTGATATGTCAAAATTGCGGGAGCCACCTGGATTGTTCGGACAAGTCGTTTTATTGGTAATACGCATAGTAGCGGCTGATTAGAACGGATTCTTGTCCCAACTCATCTGAAACTCGTCGGACAGATTCTGCGCTTTTCCTTTCATTGTTTCGATGTAATCGTCGTATGATGATTTGAACCCGCAGTGAGGGCAGGTCACATTCTCCATCTCGTCGTCTACTTGTGCCTTCTTGTTACACTTAGGGCAGCGCGCCTCAAGCATATATGCCTCTCATGCATGCGCATTCCACTAATAAACAATATCTCTCTCACTCACAATCTCTCTCACACACCATGTCTTTTTGGCTGGACAGTAGCTTTGCATAGGACACAAAAAGCCAAATAGCACGAAAGCGTTCCGAGTACACTACGCGGAATGCCAAGATGCTGGTGGCCATAAATGCGGCGGCAGTCATTGTCTCTGTCACTGAGCCCTAGCCACGTCAAAGCCGCAGCTTTTGCGCTGCTGCTATTCGTATACCCTGTCCTTGTGCTGTCCGCACTATCAGTGCATTATACCGAAACGATCCACAGGATTACGATGGATCGCATCTTCTCACAGCATGTTTTTGGCTCGGTCTTGGCAGATGGCCTGGCTGTCTTCGGATTCTTTCTATTATTTCTGGCTCTGAGCGTCAAGGCATTGTGGCTAAGAGGGGTCTTTGCGGGAATCTTTGCAGCCGCTGTAGCCGCAGCTTTTGCAAGCTCCTCCTATCTTGTTTTTGCAGGCTTTGCGTCCCTCCCTGCGCTTTTTGGTCTGCTTGCGGCGGCTTTCTTTGGTAGGAACCAAGGGGGATCCCGCGCCCATCTATTGCGGCCCTTCAGAGAATTTCCCGGCAAAACGCTGGTGATGGTTTATCTTGCGATAGTGATCATCGTCGAGGCCGGCGCTCTCACAACATGGTTGAGCTATCCTTTTTTTCCGACAGAAATTTACGGTGATAAGACATGGACGCTGGCTCTTCTAGAGTCTTCGCTTTTTCAAGTCTTTGACCTATTGTCTCCTCCTCTATTCATTTTGGCTGCGTTTGCCTTTGTCTACCGGTGGTACCTTCCCATGCTGACAAAGCAGATAAGGAAAATCGGAAGATCTGCGCTTCCCGTACTGTCTACTGCATGGAAGAATGCGAAGGAAGAGGAAAAGAAGGAGGACAAGAAATTATCTAACGCCGCTTCTGCCAACATCGGGGATCATCCTGGCAACGACGACGAAGAAGAAGATGATGATGCTGCACGCCGTAAACTGGAGTTCCAGCCAAACAGTGGCAGCGCGCCAACTCTGACATATTCCGTAGCCCGGCGGACTGTCGGCAGCTACGTCCACCTCGTTCTTCTATCTGCAGGCCTGATATCCGCGCCCTTGTTGATGATTTACCCGCATCTCCCGGGGGTCAATCTGACTGGCAACGGCATCAGCACTGACGAGCGGTATTACGTTGGCTGGACCTCAACCCTGCGATCACTCAGCGACGGAAGCTTGGGCGACACTGTGATCAAGGCCTTTACCATAAACAACGGAGACAGGCCGCTGAGCCTGCTTGCGATCGTATTCCTTTCAAATCTTACCCATATGCCGGACCTGACGATAATTCGATACCTCCCAGTCTTTCTGGCGCCGCTGCTTGTCCTTGCAACCTACTTTCTGATCCGCCTCACAGTCAAAGTTGAGGACATGTCCCGCGTCCGAAACTACGCTGCACTTGGCTCAGTATTTGCGGCATTTTCAATACAGGCAGTAGTGGGCCAATATGCGGGACTTCTTGCAAACTGGTTTGGCCTTGTCGTGTCCTACGCCGCGTTTTATTTCCTGATAAAACTATGGGATGCCCGGGACCGCCGACACACATTCTACTTTGCGGGAATTGCCTTTGCAGTTCTGACCGCCATCATGCTGTTCCACCTCTACACCTGGGCCCACATGCTGGCAATAACTGTCCTATTTGCAGCCGCGTCATACATCCTGGCGAGGAAAACTGTTTCCGGCGCAAAGCTAAAGGCCGCGCTTATGATCGTCCTTGTATGCGCCGCGCTGTCGGTAGATTATGCAAAAGCTGTTTCATTTAGGACGCCCTTGGTCGGGGAGGCTGGGTCTGTGATAATCCGCAACGTCCAGCCGGAGGGAGTTGATAATGCTACAAAGTGGGATCAGCTCTATTTTATCCTGCAGACTTATGTCGGCGGATTCCTGTCCAATCCTGCACTTTTTCTGCTCGCCTTGCTATGGATTGTCAGAGCGGATATGACGGCGGGCCTGAACCGGCTGATGTTTTCAATGATCTGCATGACGGTAATTCCATTTGTGTTTGGAAACGCAGAGTTTCAGACGCGAGTGCTCTACAACATACCCTACCATATTCCTGCGGTGCTCATGTTGCTTGGCTCGAGGATTCAGGACCGAAACATGCGCTTCGCCTTGATTATCGCAATTGTTCTGTTCCTTGCAACCTATGCTGTTCGGGCAATGGCCAACCTGTACTTGGTACTGCCAGAAGGCTACACTCTTGACAGGCAATTTCTGCTGCCCTGATTCTTGGAAAAAGTCGTTATCATAAATGTAAGGCGACAAGCGGATATTCGCTGTGAATTGCGGGAGAAAGCGAGCCACGGACATTAATTAATTTCCTGCCAGTGCAATCGCTACATGGCCTGTGGATTTTTCAAGAGGTAGAGCGAATAGCTGCCTCCTCCTTCGTCAAGATAAGACCACTTTGAAGTGTCTGCTTCTAGTTTGCTGAATTTCTCTGCAGGGATTACGTCAGTCAAGGTCTTGTGGATGCGCTGTCCGACGACTATCTGGCCACTCGGCGCAAGCGATATCATCTTGGCTGCAGTGCTGATGCTTGAGCCGACTATGTCTATGTGAGAGCGCTCGAGGCTCTTGCCGTAGAGAACAACCTGCACGTCGCCGAATTCAATCGATATCTTGATCCTCAATTCCGGCAGGCCGTGCGTCCTGAGCTCCGGGTTTATTCCGTTGGCTATGACATCAAGCATCTGCCTGGCACATTCGACGGAACTTCTGGACGCCTGTTTCTTGTCGTACTGCGCCGGAAATAGCGCAATGACTGCGTCGCCTACATATTTCAGCGTGTAGCCTCCGGACTCTGAAATTACCAGGGTCATCTCCTGGGAAAATATGTGCAGGATGGTTCCGAAATCTGCGGGAGAAGTGGTCATGCTCATCTTGGTCGATCCGTCAATATCCGCGTAGAGGATGACAATGTCCACCTTTCGGTTTACATGCCGCCTGAGGTACCGCTTGCAGGGCTCAGTCGAAAGGTCTATCTGCACTCCCTTTTCAAGCGTCTGCCTGACCCTCGATCTGATTGCTGCAGGATCTTGTGCTGGAAAGAGCAACTGACAAAATGGAGAAAGGCAACAGCTGCAATATAATCTGAAGTCGCTGTATGAGGAATAAGAGGTAGTAGTCGAAGAATAAGAGGTAGCAGTAATAGCAGCAAGATATAGCTGATTTCTATTAAAGGTAGAAATACAATGCACCATCTCATCTGTTGTGACAGCTGACGACTATTACCTCCACGCACCCTCAAAGAGTGGAAAGCGCAATCAATCCCGCCAGAGTGTGGACACCAAAGCCCGTGGGGATATTACTGCGCAAGTTCCGCAGGACAGGAGAAGCCAGATTCTTCATTATCTAAAGTTGTTTGGATACAAGCCAGAAAAGACGATATTGCAGGTTCACATCGCAGGTTTTTTCAACAAAAAGGGGGCGCGTCCCTTGCCGTCTGCAAGAAGGGCGGATGCGGCATCTAGGCGGTATGGCGGGACCACATTTGTCATAGTTGGCAGGTCGCATGACCCTTCAGTAATGGACGTGCTCATAAAGCCGCGAAAAAAGCCCGGCGATACGAGCCCGGGCTATGTCGGTTACCTATGGCAGAACAAGGACAGGGACGGAAAGGCGCCGCACGAACTTCTTCCGCTTGACTTTACTCCCACGCAGGTTCCGTATCCGCAGGACTGGAAGGACATGTTTGCGACCAAGGGATTCATGATAGCAATGCACGTTCCCTCAGAATTTGCCCCTGAGAAAAACAAACTGAACCGAGCCCTGTACAGCGCGGGCAAGAATGCAAATGCCAAAGACAGCTGGAACTTTATCGCCGATGTGCAAAAGTACGGCTATGATGAATTCGTTTCGCGGAAGCATGAAACCGATCCTGACAGTGAGAGAATCAAACAAACACGGCATGCAGTAGCCTGACCTGCCCCCTCTCTCCCCCCAAGGTACTGCATTAATTATATCCTCATTGTGTGAAGCCCGGCCAATGGATTGGTTGAGGAACAAGCGAAGAATCTCAGGCCGGGATTTGCTTGGGATGCTAAAGCGCATAGAGCGCGCCTACAGTATAATGGAACTCAATGCAGGGCAGCCGATGATACTTGAGAAAGATAAAGCAGAGAATGTGTTTGAAGTCAGGAGTGCAAGCAAGAGCGACAAGTTTTACACCGTTGATGCCGACATCAAGACTTGCACCTGCCCAGACTTTAGCTTCCGTTCAGTAAAATGCAAGCACATTCTTGCAGCAGAGTTTGCATTTGCTTCATCGAACCAGTAGGAGCACGAAATAATTGGGTCGGGGGGCAATGTGCTCAAACACAAGCTGCAGCCACAGGCTTGGCCAGCATGGCTACGACGCCAAGAAAAAGGCGATGGTCTGCCGGTTATGCAAGTGTGACAAATACCGATAGATGCGAGAGCGCACATACGCATTGGGGGCATACAATCGCGCAAGCGGGCAACCAACCAACCAACCAACATACTAGTTTACGATAGCAGATTCTGCACGGCGTTTGTCAGAAATTCAAGATAGGATGTCTTGGGAGAACTGTCGCTTTCATAAAGGACATTGCCAAGATGGTCATCTCCGGAAGACTTTGAAGGCGCCCACTTGTAGTATGTCCATCCAAATCCTGCATCATCTAATGCATTGACAAACGCATCAATCTCCTCCTGGGATTCTCCTGACCATTCGCCGAGCAATATCTCTACGCCCCATTCCGACGACCACTCCTCAAAGTTTTCCAGCTGGACTTCCCCCTGCGTGCCGGGCAGGGGAACCGAATAAAGGTGAGGTCCATATACAAGCCCCGTCACACCCTGCGGCACTACCTTGTACTCCGATGCTGGATCCCTCTGGAATCCTCTTGCGGTTTCCCTGTCAAAGACTATTTTTTTGTCGGTTAAAGACCTGATCTCCTTTGCCATGTACGTATGGTAGTTGCCTAGCTTTTCATACTGTGAAGGGTCAAACAGGTGCGGCTCGTTTAGGATTTCATAGCCAGTTACGCTCTTGTAGCTGTCGACTTTGGCTATCACCTTGCCGATAAACTGCGCTTGGAGTTCCCAGATGCTCTTGCCATTAACGGTGATGTTATTATCCAAAAAGTCCGTCCAAAATGCGCCGGCAACCGATTCATAATCGCCTGTGGTGGAGTAGTCCTGCAAGACAAATGAAGGGAATCCCTTGGGCGTCCCGCTCTTGCCAAAATCAAGGCCTGCAAAATAACTGGACGTATACCAGTGGTGATTGTCAAATATGACGCAGATGTCGTTATCCTGCGCTGACTGGGCAATGAGCTGGAGCTCTGACATAAAGCCTGCGGGCCATGAAACATATGATTCCCAGTAATAGGGGACTCTGATCAGGTTCATTCCGTTTGACTTCATGTAGCGCATGCTATCCTGGACATAGTTCTCCGGAGAACTTGGGCCCCCATCGTTTTCAAATCGGGATAGGACAGAATCAATAAAGACTGTGCCCTTCACCTCTGAAATTGGCATTTCAGAACAGCTATCTCCACTACCACTGCCGCCGCTCCCGCCGTCATCATCAGGGATGGTCTGGCCTTCAAAATCGTTAAAGTAAACTTTCGTAAACGTAGTAGTAGTGCGGTCTACGATTTTCAATGAATCAATGTCGCCGACAAAGAATTTGTCCGCTTCGCCGTTGGCATTAGCAGCTATCCTCAAAGGGCCATCCTCAGAGCTGTCCGGCACCTTTTGTACCGTTCTTGACGACACTGTCTGGCCATCAATAACCATCCTTAGTTTTGTTCCATCATAGATAAGTTTCAAAAGATGCCAATCGCCTGTAGTCACGACTTGAGAATAGATGTATTGATAAGTTCCATCAGTAGCCTTGAATCCACCGCCAATTTTATTCTGCGGAGTTATGAACAATGCATAGTTTTGATCCAGTAACTTGTTTCCAGTACCGGACGAACTCTTGCTCACAATGTAGCCTCGTTCTGCAGGCTCCTGCGATGCTCTGAATTTTACTTCAATGGTAAACTTCGTGAGCCGTAGCGCCGACGAGTCAGGGACGTCGATATATTCTTCACCATTGAAACTTTTGTAGCTTACAGTAAGTGCAAATGATGATGACGGTACAATAGATGCGGCAAACAGCAATAATGCCGACAGAGGAATGGCCAGAAAATATCTAGACGAATGCCTAGTCCGTATACTGCCTACGTACTCCATTCCTGCGCAAGCAGCCAAGTTGCAATCGCTTTTAATA
>DATEIL010000283.1:0-3275 GCA_035279085.1 Nitrososphaera sp. | reverse complement strand
GCCCAATGTCGCACTCCTCCGCTCTTCCGAGTCAACCGCCATCATTGCCTGCGCGCTTTTCGCCGAAGCAAGAAATGAGCCCGCGGCAACAAAGGCAGCCATCACCAATGCTGCTACAATCAATACTATGCCATTCATGACAGTACGGTGAATGGTCTGTCAACCTGATTATCCTTATTGTAGGCTGCCCGCGTTCTACATTAGTACAAATACCGAAATATGCCCAAAGATTATAAATATTGCAAGAGAATCCATATTAGGATGAATAAAGCTGCACTTGTGCTCGTTGTCTCTCTTCTTTCCAGCTTGACCGTTTCGCTTTTCAGCAACATGCCGGGCGCGTCTGCGCATACAACCCTAGTCGTAGGAGATGTCAAAATTGAAGCAGGGTGGTCAAAGGAGCCTTCCCTTGTGAACCAACTAAATGGGATTACCTTGGAGGTCAGTCATAACTCGACCGGCCAGCCTGCAACCAATGCCGTTGCCGAGCTAGATGCCAGCGTAAAGAAAGGCTCAGATACCAAGCCACTTGATTTTCGGCCGACTGAAGAGGTGGGAGTCTACGAAGCAGAGATCCTGCCTACCCAAGTGGGACAGCTTGACCTAATACTAAAAGGCTCAATCGCCGGGCAGGCCGTGGACAACACCATTAAAATTGAAGACGTGGAAGACACCGCCCAGATCGAGTTCCCGCCCCGACAGTCAGGCGGCAATCCGATCCCTGAAGACGTTATTGAGCAGCTCCAGCAAGTGATATCTGATCTCAATACCCAAGTAGGCCAGGCTACTTCAGCTTCTGATGAAGCGGTACAGTCGGCAAAGGATGCATCAACCGCTGCGGCTGACCTGAAGACATCGGCAGACAGGGCCTATGTCTTTGGAATGGTAGGCGTTGGCCTCGGTGTTGCAGGGATTGCCATCGGCGTTATCTCTATGACACGCAAGGACAAAGTCTAGGCCACTGTCTTGAATTTCCTCGCCAGCGCTATGGCGCTGCCCATTACCGTCATCGCCATGATGCCCACAAATGCTACTGGAAATTCAGGAACTATCTGGACTGAAAACACTGCATCCTCGTCAGTGGGAACAAGCGTAGGGCCGAAACCCAGACCGAGAATCTCCACATCTACCGAGTACTCGCCTCCCTCTTCAAAGTTATATGGAACGGATATCGTCCCCTCGACATTGTGAATCAGGGGCTGGTTGGTCTGCTTTGCAGCGCTAAAGACTTCCTGTCCACCCTTTAGGATCTTAAAGTCATAGTCCTGGTGCTGGTGCAACGTTTCCGTGCCGGGGTTCAGAAAACTTACCTTGTATGTCACAGAAGTGGAATTGGATTCAATTGGCTCCAGCTTTATGTCAAGAGAGCCTTTGCTGGTAGTCGTCGTCATGCTGTTGTTGCTATCTTCTTCTTGCTGCGCATATGCCGGCAAGATTCCAATTGCTGCGAAAAACAACGCTCCGATAAAAGAGGCTGTAAGGATTTGTTGCCTGCTCGCCATCTCAGTGACAGTTAAGGTTTGAACCTAAATAAATTGGTGCCGTTCAGCCGGGTAGCAATCAGAACAGCTCCGATTGCTAGAACTAACGCCACTGGAAATGCTGCCGGAAACTCTGGCGAGACTTGAATGGGGAGTGAAGCATTTTCTCCCAGTCCATCAATATCTTCGATGGATATAGTATAAGATCCGACGCTGTCAAAGGACGCCTTCTGTTCAGTAGAAACTTGGGCAACCCTGCGAACAATCTCATCTCCGGTCTGTTTGTCCCGAATAGTAAAGTCGTACTGCATGTCCTCAAGCTCCTCGCCAGTTTCAGGCTCTATGAACGTGATATCAAATGTGTTTTCTCTGCCCAGTTCATTTTGCCGCATCCATGCGATTTTGACAAGGAACGTACCTTCGTCGCTTGTGGTATTGAGTTGCACTTCTTCTTGTTGTTCATCCTGCGCAAAAGAATTTTGAGAAAAGGCAGATGAAGCAAGAAGAACGAGCATTACGGGGATCGCAACGAAGCCTGGAATTTTCAAATAACTATTGGCAGCCACACAGAGTAGCATCGCTGACAATAAAAAAGCTTGGTTGAAAAGAAATAAGAAAAGAGAGAAAGAGTGAGGGAGGGCTCTTAGACCCTTCCAAAGAAGCTAGCTGTGCTTCCCTTTGCGACTCTAGTGTAGACGACGACTGCTGCGACGGTGATGCCAAGGATAAGTGCTGCGACTACTGGGAATTCTGGAACCACAAATGTGCCCATGAGCGTTACTTCAGTCTGGCCATCTGGGATTGTCAAATTCAGTGTCGTAGAGTCATCCGTCTCATCGTCAACTGCCACATCGACATCCTGTCCACCTGCGGTAGCAGTAATGTTGCCCTTTATCATGTCTGCTGGCAGCGTCACGGTTACCTCTCCAGCCTTGTCAAAAGTGAGCTTGACAGAGCCGTCTTCAATTGAAGCCGCTGTGACCTTGGAAGTTTCTGATGTTGCAGTTACGTTGTATGTATTGCCGTCAAGAGTAGCTGTTGCAGTCGATTCCTGCTCTGTTGGCTCTCCGTCGTCACCTCCTGCTGCGACCTTTATCAATCCCGCCATCGTCGGGTGCAGGACGCAATAGAATGGAATGTCTCCTTCCTTGGTGACTGTATAGCTCTGAGTTGTTGATGGTGCGATAAGTGTCGGTGAGCTGGTTGTTCCACCAAACTCGCCTGTTGATCCGCCGGACGGGTCACCCGCTGTTGCTGTGTGTATTGTGCTGTCCTTATTTGTCCAGATTATGGTGTCGCCAACGTTAGCTGGCACAGGGTATGGAGAATATGCGTCTGTTGTTTTGGTAGACGCACCCTGTGTGATGTCGACGTTAACGTCGGCGGCAAAAGCTGCGCTAGGCATCGCGATCACTGCAGCAAGAACTACTGCAATTCCTGCAGCGACTGCAATTTTCGTATTCATTGGGTATGGACATTTGAAATGGTGATAAAAAGCTTGTTTTCGCAAAAGTTCCCTCTAGAACAATCATATAGACACGGTCTTTGTCGGGGAACTTGCAAATCATGCGGGGTTTTCTGACCAAGACAAGAAATCATCATCGCCATCAAGGCATCTTTTTATCCGTCTGAAATCCAGAAGTATATTTGTGCGTGTCGTATCATTTCTGCCAAGCGCCACGGAGACTCTCTACAAGCTTGGCGCCGGCAACATGCTAGTCGGAGTCACGCATGAATGCAAGTACCCTGAAGGGGCAAGGAAAAAGCCCCGCGTGATACGGCCCTCCTTTGACT
>DATEIL010000282.1:0-4298 GCA_035279085.1 Nitrososphaera sp. | reverse complement strand
TCTACATTCCAGACTATGTACTGTGCAGGGTCTATAGAGACCATACGGGTTTATAATATTACTATCTTTTATCCATTACTATAATGCCCGCGCAAAGAGAACAGATAACTCAAAAGAAAGTGACCAGCACCTACATCTCAGGAGCAAATAGCGCGACGCTCGTAATACCAAAAAGCGTCGCAATGGAACATGGATTAACGTCGCCTTCAAACGTGGTAGTCGAGAGCGTGAATCCCGGATACGTTATCCCTGACAAAGCGATCCTGATTCGACGCCTCGACATCTAGAAAGAAAAAGGAAGTATGTGCATGATACTGCGGTCAAATCTAGGAAATAAAGCTACTGTAAATCGACGGGAACTGGCGGACAACGAAGAGGAGTTTTGGAAATGACGTTCAACTGCCACGGCTGCAACAGCCCTATCAAATTCGATAACAATGTCAAGTCTGCAAGCGGCAAGGTCATCCCATTAAACCCAGATGGCAGCCACCATGAATGCCCCGCAAAGCAGCAGATTGCCTCTACGCCCAGGCCCGTACAACAACCCGAACCTCGAAAAGATGAGCCTCACTCGATGAGTCTGATCAGTCTCGACCGGCAGTGCGTAGATGCAGCACAGGGCATAATTGCAATACTGAATAACCTGGCTCCTTATTCCAAGATGACCATCGCAATTGAACAGCGCAAGGACCAGCTGGCAACGGCATGACAGCGACTGAGGAACCTTTTGCAGGCTATCTCTCGCATCTGGCAATCCGGGATAATAGGCTCTTAATCAACGGGAACCAAGATTGGGCCCTTGAATTGCCACATAATTTCACGGCCAGTATTTTGGAAGACAAGGTCTTTGAAGGGTGTGCGACTTTCAATATCGACTATGTCGGCACTGACACGGTCCGTAACCGTGTGTATGAAGTCATGAATAACTACGAACCCCAGATGGCTGTACAGGTTCAAAAGCAATTTTCTAACAGCATGAAGAATACACGTCGAAATAACGGAAGCGAAGCCGAGAACGATTCGGCTCAGAACCGAAGCCAGGTAAGCAAGGCACAGGAAGCACTCGAACTAGCAAGAACTCGATGCAGCGAGCTCTTCCTCGACCAACACGGATCGCCTTATGCCGCCATCAATGTCAAGGGCCACATCGAAACCCTACCCATGAACAGCACCCGCTTTAGGAACTGGCTGTCAAAGATCTACTATGAGCAGAACAAGTCGGTGCTAAACGGCGAAGACATTACAAACGCGCTCAACGTGCTAAAGGCCGAGGCAGACTTTAATGAGAACCGCCATACACTCCATCTTCGACTGGCTGAGGCCCCAGATACGATTTACTATGACCTCACGGACTCGGCATGGCAAGCAGTCAAGATCACGGCCAAAGGATGGAGCGTGGAGAATGCCCCTGCCTCGCTCTTTATGAGGTACAACAACCAGCAGGCCCAGTTACGCCCCTCCCTGATGAGAGACAGCGGAGATGTATTCGAGCGCTTCTTTGAGCTGACAAACATAAAGACTGATGAAAACAAACTGCTTTTGAAGAACTATATCGTCGCGCTTTTCTGGCCCGACATTCCCAAGCCTGTACTGATGCTCCATGGAGAACAGGGCTCTGCCAAGTCTACGCTTCAGGAGCTCATAAAGGACCTGGTCGACCCAAGCAGCGTCAAGTCGCTGTCCTTTCCAAGGGACATAAACGAGCTTGTGCAAAAGCTGTCGCATCACTATGTCGCCTACTTTGACAATATTTCGCACATCAAGGAATGGATATCCGACGAGCTCTGCAAGGCCGTCACTGGGAGTGGCTTTTCAAAACGCCAACTCTACACAAACGACGATGACGTAATCTATAACTTTATGCGGGCAGTCGGATTCAACGGGATAAACCTTGGGGCCACAAAGGCGGACCTCCTGGATAGGGGGCTTATCATACAGCTGGAGCGCATACCCAAGGGTAATAGAAAGAAGGTAAAAGAGATCTGGAGCGAATTCAATGCAATCAAGCCGCAGCTCCTCGGCTACATCTTTGACACCATAAGCAAGGTGCTGCAGAGCCGCAAGACCTCAAGGGTCGAGATGAAAGAATTGCCAAGGATGGCGGACTTTGCGGAGATAGCGGAGATAATATCCCGGTGTATGGGGCACCCCGAAGGGGCATTCCTGGCAGCATACTACAGAAACATAGGGCTGCAGACTCAGGAGGCTATCGAAGCCAATCCCATTGCCCTCTGCTTGAGCAAGTTCATGGCTAACAAGTCCGAATGGGCCGGGACAGCATCGAACCTGCTTACACAGCTGGAGCTAATGGCAGTCGACCTCCAGATGAATACAAAGTTCCTAGAGGGATGGCCCAAAGCCCCAAATGCCCTTAGCAGGCGGTTAAACGAAGTCTCTACAAACCTCCGGGAGACCGGAATAGTCATTGAAAGGCCTACGGACACCTCCAGCAACACCCGACTGGTCCAGATACGTAAAATATCCCCGGAATCGCCGGAACACCCGGACTCAGCAAAACAAGCACGAATTGACGGCGGAGATACTGGCGGGGATTCTAAACCTGCTGAAAAAACGTCCCCGGTGGTATCGCCGGAGCAAAATCAAGCACAAACCGGAGATACCGGGAATACCGGAGATGTTATCCATACCTCCAGGGGTAAACAGAGGTATTTCATGGAAATATTCCGCGCCTTGCTGAAGGGAGGGGACACCGTCAAGCGCGAACGGCTAAAGCAAGAGCTGGTATCCAGCGGCCAATTCGATGCAGGAGAAGCCCACCAAATCATACAGGACAACCTTGCAACAAACACAATCTACGAAGCACTGCCATACGAGTACAGGGAGGCCCAGAATTGACCCACCCCGGGTCCCTCGTGTCCCCTCGTAAAATATTGCAGATTAGGGTGAGAATTTGGTAAAAACTGACTGGAAAAGCAGCGATTTTGAAGGGCGAGCATTAAGGCGTCAGATAAAACGGGCCCTGAGACTGGCCGAAGACTATGAGAGCAATCCCCAAGTCCACACCCAGTACCTGAGGGCTTTTGCTTACCTGGTCTCCGTCAAGGTACAGCTTGCAAAGTTTGAAGTCGAAAAATCAATAGAGGAAAGGATTGAGCGCCTGGAGCAGCTGGCACACATTGCAGCCAAGGACGGCCCTAGGGAATGAAGTCTTGGGATGACCGGGTCGAACGCCTGGAAAAAGGCGCAAAATCTGAAGACGACATAGCGTGGGAGTGGCTCTTGACTGTTCCTAGGACCATCCGGAACAACATCGAGATCCTGCAGTCAAACATTGCCTATACTGAAGGACTCATTGAAAATATGGGTGGCAAGTCTGAATTTTGGAATAGGGCCAACTGGGAGCCGTACCTATCCGAGCAGAGTACAGAACTTCAGAGGAATATTGACAAGCTCCCCGAAGTTGAAAGGCAAGAGCGCGAACTTGTCGATTATCTCGGAGCATCGGAATGAGGTCCTGGGATAGCAGAGTGGACAAGCTCGAAGACACAGCCGAGCCGCAAGGTAATTTCGAGCCTTTAGACTGGATGAGCGAAACCTATCAGCTGATCTGCCGCGAATATCGGCAATCCCTCGGACTTGTCGACATGCACAACTATGAGTCAAAATATGAATGCGAGTCGGAGAGGCGGTACTGGTCAGAACTGTACCGAATCCGCGAGTACGGGGAGTACAAGGGCAAGGAAGTCATCTCTGACCCACCAATTGAATTCGTGATTAGCTGGCTGGAGAAGGACGGCGGAAAGACGCGAAATTGTGACTCTGAGGACTATGAGAGGACGTACGACGAGAGGCAGGCCGCATTCGAACAAAGGATCAGGTTGAAATGACTCTCACATACGAAACCATAGAGCAAGTAACAGAAAAGCGACAGTTTTCCGACTTTAAGTACAATGTGAGCCGGAGACTGAAGCGCCGCTATGTCTGCAATGGCTGCAAGATGTACTTTGAAGGCTCCGGCTCGGCCCTGACAGCAAGGCAGCACGCTAGCGACTTTGGACACGCGATAAGCCAGAATGGAAAGATTTGCCGTTTCAAAACTTTACAAATACTCCCTGCGCGCAACATGACTTCACTGAATGACTCTAATCATTGAAACGCATCCGGACCCTTCTGCACCTTTCCTTTTTTCAAAAGAAGAACGGGCCGAATTTGAGAGACATGGCATAAAGCCATTTCGCCATATCATAGACGACGAGTACGAAAAGACGGACAAGCTGGGGACATTGACTTCGATAACGCGGGTTTTTGACTGGAGGGACGACCGCGATTACCTGGTA
>DATEIL010000281.1:0-7218 GCA_035279085.1 Nitrososphaera sp. | reverse complement strand
GATTGTAAACATGGGTCTTAAATGAAAAGGCTCATCACTTGATTCCGATATGAGTTATAAGCTGACAGCCGAACCTGACAGTTGCTCACTTTGCAGCAGCAAATCTATAATTTTTGACTCTGAGACTAGCGAAGCAATATGTTCATCGTGTGGAATGGTCCTAAGAGACAATATCGAATCAATGGGGCCCGAATGGAGATCTTATTCCGGGGACGACACCGAAAGCAAAAGCAGGACGGGGATGCCATCATCCTTGGCTTTTCATGACATGGGCCTGTCGACCTTTATTTCATATTCAAATGTTGACGCAAACGGAGTGGCCATCAGCGCAGAACAAAGGAGCAAGGTACAGAGGATGCGCAGATGGAACAAGATTTCCAGCAACAACCGAAGTTATCACCGGAATTTGAAGAATGCCTTTGCCATTCTAAGCACAATCAAGGACAAACTGTCGCTCAGCGACACGCTGATTGAAAAGGCCGCATACAACTACCGAAAGGCACTTGACCACAGGATTATCAAAGGCAGGTCAATTCGTGCCCTCATAGTGGCAGCGATTTACGCCTCATGCAGGGACTTGTCAGTTCCGCGTACGCTTGAGGAAATTGCAGTAGCTGCTAATACAGACGCGATATTTGCAGGCAAATGTTACAGACTGCTCGTACAAAACCTAGAGCTCCAGCTTCCTGTCATAGATTCAAACAAGTACTTGGCCCGGATTGCAAACAAGGCAAAGGTCAGCGAGAAGACTTATCGCAGCGCCTTGGGCATGCTGTCAACAATAAAGAATGACACCATATCGCACGGCAAGGATCCAAATGCGCTGGCTGTCGCCGTGCTTTACGCCGCGTGCCTGAAGGAGGCCGAGGATGTAAGCCAAGCCCAGATCGCAGTTGCGGGAGACATTAGCATCGTGACTCTCAGAAAACGGTTCCAGGACGTGCGGAAAATTTTCCCCGTCTGACTTTCTTTTTTGTGGAAAACGATGATTTAAATACGGTAGAGACAAAATTTTTTTAATGGTATCGGTCGACCAGGTCCTCACTGCTTTGAAGAAAGTAGTGGACCCAGAATTGCACAAAGATATTGTGTCAATGGGAATGATAAAGGATCTTGCGATAAATGACGGGACTGTCGGTTTTACACTTGAACTTACGACTCCAGCGTGCCCTTTTAATAGTGACATAGAAAAGGACGTGAGGACCGCCATCCAAGGCTTGGGCGTCAAAGAACTGAATATGAAAGTTACAGCACGCGTGATGGAAGGTCGGGCGGTAGGCATGGACGAACTCTTGCCCGGCGTACGCAATATTGTGGCGGTGGCAAGCGGCAAAGGGGGCGTGGGGAAAACCACGGTTTCTGTAAATCTTGCGCTTTCGCTTGCAAAGGCAGGTGCCAAGGTGGGTCTCCTCGACGCCGATATTTACGGTCCAAGCGTCCCGCTTATGATGGGTCTTAAGGCGTCACCCGAGGTCATTGACAACAAGATCCAGCCGCCGCAGGTTGAGGGTGTAAAGGTGATCTCTATGGGCTTTTTCTACGAACAGTCACAGCAGGCGGGAATATATCGGGGGCCCATTGTTTCAGGAATAGTCAAGCAGTTCCTGACGGACGTTAATTGGGGAGAACTTGACTATCTCATAATTGACCTGCCGCCGGGAACAGGCGATGCACCGCTCACAATAGCCCAGACCATCCCTATCACCGGCATCCTGATAGTTACAACTCCTCAGGATGTGGCCATGAACGTAGCCGTGAAGGCCATTGGCATGTTCAACAAGCTGAACGTCCCTATCATCGGAGTTGTAGAGAACATGAGCTATCTGCAATGCCCCCACTGCAAAGATCAGATCCACCTTTTTGGCCAGGGAGGAGGAAAGAGAATTAGCGACGAATTTAATATTCCGTTTATCGGCGAAATACCGCTGCATCCCGGCATCAGGGAGGGAAGTGATGTCGGCAAGCCCGCTGTGATTTCGGACCCCGAATCGATGCAGGCCCATGCTTTCAGCAAGGCGGCAAAGCTTGTAGCCGGAAGGATAAGCATCATTGCAGCAGAAATGAGGAACCAAGAAGATCAGGCAGAGCCTGATAAATAAGGGCCAATAATGCCCATTAGCCCGGACGTCCTTCTAAAGTTAAAAAATCCGTTTGGCGAGCTGGTACCGGACAAAGACGTAAATGAAAAGCGGGTCAAGTCTGCCCTGAAAGGATCCAAGCTGGTAATTGCTGTTGGCGATGCGACAACCGATCGACTTGTGTCCTTTGGAATAATCCCGGACATTGCAGTTATTGATGAAAGAGAACGCCGGCAGGACACGCCACGCAGGATCCGTTATTATCCTTCTAAGGAACTGCAGTGTGCTAACCCACCTGGAACCATAACGAGACAGGCTATCACGGTTCTACAACAGGCCCTTGCTGACAGCCATCCGACTCTGGTTGTCGTCAAAGGTGAAGAGGATATGCTCGCGCTTCCGATGGTAAACATGGCGCCGCTTGGTTCTGTCGTTCTTTACGGACAACCACTGGAAGGACTCGTCATAGTCAAGATAACCCGTACAAAACAGCAAGATGCCAAAGACTTGACGGAAAAAATAATGGATACTACCAGTCACGATAGTTCCTAGGACTCCATGATGAGGATGTCAAGACAAAAGTAGGCCCTTCAAAGCGTGCGGGCAAGCAGCATAAGCATTGACAAGTATCAGCCAGTAATCACCTTTCTTTCCCTCTCACCTATTTCTTTGCGGAATACACTTTCCAACTCTTCCTTTAACAGGCCGAACCTTTCTTGACCGTCACTTATGTAATAGTGAGCCTCCGGATGGACCTGTTTGTAGATCTTGGCAATGTCGGCTTTATTCCACTTGATTTCGTACACGTAATATCGGCCGTTTTTACCTCATACTTTGTCTCAAATGTTCCAAACTTTTTTTGACTTCAAATCGGTGCCAGTGTATTTGCCTTGTCCCGGAATGCCTGTGCCTCGAGCAGGCTCCCGCCTGCCTTTGAAAACACTTCCTTTGTTTTTTGGTGTAATGCCATATACTTTGTCGTAGATAGCTAACCAACGGAAAACAAGACCCAAGACGTCATAGGTAGAGATAGATCTGATTTAGTGATATGCCGGTGACTGCTGTTCCCAAAGGCCCATGGAAAGGGTATGGCAACTAGCGGGCCCTAGGGTGACAGACAGTTTGATTATTCGTGATGCAGAAGACACCTATTAGCATGTGTTACCGACTATTAGGTAGAGCGACGGTTGCAATAAGTGGCAGCAGATATGTGCTTGAGAAACATACATTCGAATATTCCCTAGCTGGTTTTATAGCTCCTTTCATATCCTTACAACATATGTTGTTATCAACTCCAAAATGGATAGGACTGCTGGCAGTAGCCTTTGTAGCTGGCTCTTTTGTTGCAAGTCCAGAGCTACGAGCATATGCAGCAAACACGATAGGTTCTTCGGACATCATTGACGAGAGCATACAGTCAGTGGACATCAAGAACGGTCAGGTAAAGGCATCAGATATTGCAACTGACGCTGTAACAGCTGCCGAAATAAAAGGTGTGACAAAATTGGACTTTGCCAAATGTCTCCTTACATCTACGGAGGCAGACGTAGTGATGCCTCCGGGAGCCGGATTAAAAGTAAACTGCAATATTTCTGGCCTAAGTGGAAATGATCAAGTAATCGCAACGTTTGCTGGCGTGGGCACCTGCCTTCCGGTCTCTGGAATCACTATGCATTCGGGCAGTGTAGATGTTTTCATTCGGAATGTCTGCCCTGTAAACGTCAATCCTGGCGCAAATAGCTTCATTTCCTTGATGGTGTATCACAAGTAGCAGCAGCACAACCGACAGCAGTAACCTCCGCTAGTAAGTACTATTCGCAATAGAAGGTACAAGATGAAGCTTAGAACTGGCTGTACGAAGCCCGCAGGCGTTCAAAGTTTGACGGCTCAAGCATATCTTGCAATACCTTCCAATGCCAATTACACCTGCTTGGCGAAAGTAGACCGCCTTGGTGGCAGGCTTACTTCAACTGGTACAATTCCGGTAACGCCCGTCGTGCTTGGCCTGGCATCAAGTGCGGCTGAAATACCTCGCACAGTCTGGCTAAATAGACAGATGGTTAAAAGCAATTCTGCGTCAAAAGTCTTGGTTTAAGCACGACTGAAATGTCTTGTCAAAAATAGTTAGATTTAATGGATAGAATCAGCATCGATTAATCCAGGGGATGAAGATGTGGTGGCTGAATGATAGAGATGATTATGTATACCAATTTCTGACCCCAAAAAGCATTCCTGTCGCCATTATTGTTATGGTTACTGCTATTACTTCTATTTGTCACAACCGCAACCATCAGCTCCCAAATCAAAAGGTCTGATATTGTACTTTTTCATGCAATCGGAACATGCACTCTGACCGTAGGGAATCCTGGCATTGCAAAAGATGCAAGCGGCAGAAGCAGCCGATTCTGCCTTTGACTCGAGACTTTCCACTGCTGACATATTGGTGCAAGACGCTTTTTAAATATTATCGCCCGCTTGAAAGTAGCCCGCAAAGAGGAATCCTATCTTACGCGCCAGCCGGCGGCAAAAAGACAGACAGACGCCCAGGATCCGGAAGCGCAGTCGCAGACAGGTTACTGGAAAGGAGTCAGCAATATCTTTGGACGATTTGGCGTCGAGTGATGGCACCGCTTCCCGCACAGAGGGCAGTTCTTACGATCGAGAAAAACGCACTGGCAAATGTGTGATTTCATGTAACTTTCTGCAGCTTTTGTTGATTCACCAGTACCGTTGCAAAAGGGACAATCAGAATCGGTAATTTCAATCAAACCTCTGCCAGAACACACAGGACATTTTTGAATATCGGTTTGAGCCATCTTTTCTACGTTGAATCCACTATAATTTAATCATTATCGACTCTTAAACAACCTAACTATAGTTTCTTAGTCTGTAATCTGGCTTCGGAATTACATAACAATGAGACGTGCTTGATCCACACAATCCCCATTTTAGGGCTACTGTGGCAATAGCAGACCACACACCGACTGAAGCCTTTATTCCTAAATGCGAATCTTCTGCAAAAAACCAATAGCAAGCTTGAATATCTTGAATATACAGATTGGATTAGAGAAACCTGGCATGAAGTGGCGAAACCCTAGAAGGAGCGGCAATGTCGAAGATAGACGCGGAGGAATTCCTATGAAGGCCGTAGGTGGAGGCATAGGCGGCATCATTGTCCTTGTAATTGCGCTCCTGTTGGGGGCAGACCCCGGATCGGTTCTGAACAATAATCCGTCGGGGAATTTGGACGGTGGAACGACAGTAGACCAGAGCTCGTTCACAGAAGAGGAAAATCAGCTTGCCGACTTTGTGTCGGTCGTGCTCGCCGATACAGAAGACACGTGGAATGAAATATTCGCGGAAAATGACTTGGAGTATCGTGAGCCGACTCTTGTTCTGTTTACAGATGCAGTAGACTCTGGATGCGGTTTTGCCCAGTCTGCAGTCGGACCATTTTATTGTCCTGCCGACGAAAATGTGTACATCGACCTGAGCTTCTACAAGGATCTGAGGGACAGATTTGGAGCGCCGGGTGATTTTGCGCAAGCATACGTGATCGCGCACGAGGTGGGTCATCATGTGCAAAACCAACTGGGAATATCTGAGGACGTGCAGCGTGCACAACAGCAGGCGAGTAGCCAGGCGGAGGCCAACCGATACTCTGTCATGCTAGAGCTTCAGGCTGACTGCCTTGCAGGAGTATGGGGATATCACGCAGAGCGATCCAGAGATGTGCTGCAGGAAGGAGATGTCGAGGAAGGCCTAAACGCTGCCAGCAGCATAGGAGACGACAGGCTTCAAATGGAATCACAAGGCAGGGTGGCACCTGATTCATTCACGCATGGGAGTTCGGCCCAGCGAGTCAGCTGGTTCAAGACGGGCCTTGATTCCGGCGACATTAATTCATGCAACACTTTTGAAGTCCTGGGATGATATGGCTGTGCTGCGAACGCCGCAATATGCCTGCCGTGCCAAATGAATGAAAAATTGATGCATAAATTCTGGGGGCAATTGAATCGTAAACAAAAATGGATAACCGGAAGAGCTGGCAGCGCATTAATAGTTCGGTCGGGAACACCATCTGTAATTGCCAATCCATGACTCGCTAGTTCGCATCGCCAGAGGGGAGGTGCTCGACGACGAGTGGAGTCGGCTGACATATTCTGTTGACTCTAGCCACTACCAAGTGATGCCTGAAGCCGTTGTCTTTCCTGCTGATGCGGCAGATGTGCAAGAGGTTTGTAAAAGCTGCCATTCTGAGGGACTTTCCGTCGCGGCCCGGGGCGCCGGGACTGGGCTGCTTGGTCAGTCGCTTTCTAGAGGAATAATGTTGGATTTGACGAAGCACATGAATCGTATCATTGACATCGATACAGACCAGGTAATTACGCAACCCGGCGTTGTAAAGCGGTTTCTTGACTTGGAGTTGAAAAAGAGGGGCAAGTTTCTCCCGCCGGATCCTGCAAGCAGCAATTACTGTACAATTGGGGGCATGATTGCAAATAATTCCAGCGGAATCCATTGCCTAGGTTACGGCCATACGATAGATTTTCTGGATGGCGTCCGGCTGGTATATACGGATGGTTCGGAGGGCAATGCAGATGGTGGAGGATGGGACGACAGGATGGCAAAACTCCGGGAGTTGCTTGTTCCTGAGGAATCTGCATTGACTAATGGTTTTCCGCGTGTGACCAAGAACTCATGTGGCTACAGGCTGGATGCTGTGATGAGCAAAGGTCAGTTCTTGCCACATAAGGTGTTGGCAGCGTCAGAAGGCACGCTTGGAATTGTGACTGAAGCAAGATTTAGGATACTTGACTTGCCGGAACATCGGGCCCTGCTGGTCTTAGGCTTTGAAGATCTGCTCGATGCAATGAAAGCGGTGACCCAGCTACTGCAATTTCGCCCTGCTGCCCTTGAAATGATGGACCACACTGTTGTTGCAGGGGGCAAGCCTGTGTCAGACAAAGGCTGTATCCTGTTTGTCGAATTTGCAGGAGACAGCGGGTCCACACAGCGCCGCCTGGAACTTTGTATCCACAGGATAGGCGGGCTCTGTTCAATTCTGGAATGCGCGTCTGACGAGCAGAGCTTGACAAGAATATGGGGCGCAAGGAAAGGGGCGCTGAACAACATCATG
>DATEIL010000280.1:0-2616 GCA_035279085.1 Nitrososphaera sp. | reverse complement strand
CCTACCAATGTAGGGAGCAGATATCCCTAGGTCGCTCATCTCTACACTTTGAATGATATCTCTTTTTAGATCGGCTATCTTCATAAACGAAACCACATCTCGATCAGACGCGGTCGGGATTACATGTGCTAACCAGCTTCTGCCGATTTCTACCGCCAAATTAACTGAATCTCTAACTTTATTTTCATCGATAGTCCCGCTTTCGATGTAGCTGGCTTTTGCCAAGCATTGGACGAGGTAAGGGAATCCTGCGGTAAACTTCTGGAGTTCCAATATTGCGGATTCTTTCCATTTTGTGTTCTCTCCTGTTAATGGCTTAGTAAGGACTTCTCTTGTCTCTTCGAGGGAGAACTGAGTAATGTTGAAACTTGCTCCAGAAAAGATGCGGGCGACAGGAGAGTAATTGCCCACCAATTTTTCCTCAAACTCCACTCCTCCAGAAACGACGAGTAACACCGGAACATTCTGAACATCTTCTGCGATTGTTTTAAGCTCTCCAATCGCCTCAGTAGATAAATAATCTGTATCATCTAGAGCAATAAGAACATAGTCAACATTTCTTAGGTTCTGCAAAATCAGTTTCCATTTTTGATAGTTGCTAATGTTTGGGGCGTCTCTTGAGAAATCGATACCGATCTCGAATAGACGAATACCGCTAACATTCTTTGACTTTGCAGCCATTCTTTCAATGAAGCTTTTTCTCCTCTGAACTCCTGTAACTGCTTCTTCAGTAACCATGCCATACAATTCTTCTTCTGTAGTTGTACGCCCTAGCCGACGATAAATGATTAGAGCATTTGCAGGATTGTCCTCAAAGCCTCCGGCTTCATCTATGATCTTCTTCAGAAGTGAAGTTTTCCCAACTCCTCTGTGACCATAAATTAGAATCCCGCCTGATTTTCTGTATGTCTTTGCAATGTCTATCCGTTCTCTGACAGATTTGAGTATTTGCTGTCTTCCGCCAAAATACTCTGGTTTTGCAGGTGTTTGGGGATCATAAGGGTTCAGCACTTGTTTTTGACCTTTTAATTTCATTAATTAATATTAATTAACGTTATTTAAGGATGTCTCTCAATTTGAGTATATATGATAGAACATCAATTTTCGATATTTTAGCATAGTGCGTAGTCAAATCTGTATCAACTGACGATCATGAGCTAAGATTTGATCCAAAGATAACTTGACATTCCCACTTTCGTCAGCGCTTTTAGGCCGGCGATGATAAATTGATTTTACTATAGGCCGATTTGTACAAAATCTGAGTCACCAGAATTCTTGCTCAAGTTTTTTGAAACCGGCCACGAGTCACCAAAAGTTGCACTGCATGCAACAAAAGTTCACATTTAGTAGTGAAAACTCTTGAAGCAGCAACAGTGAAGACGGCAGAACAGGAGATTGCAAGATGAATGTGAAATAATTAGCATAGACAAGGTTGCGTCAAGAGAAGTGGCTTAACTGAGGGAAACACTTGAGAGGTCTATGACGTTACCAAAAAGCAAATTAGCTCAACTCATGCAAGAAGATATGCACGATGGCAACGCAGGAACTCTTAAGTGACGATGCTAGGCTCATTCTCAACTTTATTCGAGACTACCCGGGAGTAACCCGCATGCAAATTGCCAAAAACGTACGTATCGACAGATTCGATATCGCCATGGCGACGAAGCAGCTTATGAAGCAAGATGCAATCATTCGCGTCGAGTCAGACCATGCGCCATACTTCTGGGTCAGATACTATCCGGCTCCGCGAAATTCAATCCAATAGTGCAATGCTCGTCTATACCATAGGCAGCAAAGACTAAATACTAATTTTATCTTCCTTCACACTCATATGCCTACTGCATACATCCTCGTAAACTGCACCTTGGGCTCTGAGGAAAAGATAATCAATGAAATTGCCAAGCTGACTGATGTGAAGGAAGTGCGTGGCACGTACGGTGTCCATGACATTTTCGTAAAAGTCAGGTCGGAAAACACCGAGGCAATGAACCACACCATCACGAACAAGATCCGAAAGGTCCCGGGGATAACCTCGACAGTTACCCTTGTAGTGATCGAAGAGCAGGGCGGAAAGGGCTAACTGCTAGCTAGTCTTCTTCTGCAAGCTCGCTCTTTTTCTTGTCTTCTGCCCTTATTTTCTTGATTTCATAAATGATAAGTGCCGTTGATCCGCCTACTGTGACCCAGCCTGCCGCGCCTACCTCAAAAAAGGTCCAGTAGTCTGGAATGAGCAGTGCAAGACCAGCTACTGCCGCGCCGATAAACCATGTGGCGACCAGAATGTAGAGCTGCAACAGCCTAGCCCCTCATGTCCTCGTCAAAGCCCTCAAACTTGTTGAGGGTCTTGCCGCAGTGTGAGCAGTTGCTGAATTCGACAAAGACATAGTCACCGTATTTCCTGTAGGCAAAAGAGTCCTTGTGGGCGCAGAATGCCCGGCGCAGTAACTGAAACATCTCTTTCTTTCTGCCTTCAGTGATTGGTATACTACTTCATTATTCTTTCGCTACACCGAGCGAGTGGATTGGGTTGATATAATAGTAGATATATCATCCAATGAAATTAACTAGGGGGCCCGTAGCGTAGTCAGGATATCGCGGCGGTCTTCGGAACCGCAG
>DATEIL010000279.1:0-5220 GCA_035279085.1 Nitrososphaera sp. | reverse complement strand
TGCTTTATCTTTGAGCTGAGAGACGACTCTAAGGAAAACTCGTATGATGCAGTGGGCATCGCACTCTATTCGGGTTCCCGGTCGATAGTCTCGTCCTACGCTGCGATAGTTGAGAGCCTGTGGAGGGAGACCGACCTCTACCAGAGCCTCGAGACCCATGATAGGATGCAGAGGGAATTTATCAACATCGCCACACACGAGCTTCGGACCCCGATCCAGCCGATTCTGGGACTGGCGGAAATCCTCGCTTCCCGTGCGCCGGCTGGATCTGAAGACAAGGAACTCTTGGAGGCAATATGGAGAAACGCAAAGCGCCTGAACAAGCTCGCAGAGGCAATGCTTGATGCCACAAAGATAGAATCTCAATCACTGAACCTGCACAAGGTTGTTTTTGACCTCAACGAAGTGATTGCAGGAGCGGTGAATGACATCGTGGTCTCCCCTTCCCTCGGTGGTCCATCAAACGGTGGTGGAGGGGGAGTGAATATCAGCGCAATCTACGCAGACAAGCGCTCCTTTGTACTGGGCGACCGAGATCGTATATTGCAGGTAATCTCCAATCTTCTGGCAAATGCAGTCAAGTTTACCGTAAGGGGTTCGATTATGGTGCTTGTAAAGGTAGAAAATCATCCCGATGACGGAAAGCGATATGTCACTGTCAGGGTGAAAGACTCTGGTATAGGCATAGACTCGAAACTCATCCCCAGGCTCTTTACAAAATTCGCGACAGGAGGCTCCACATGGGGCACAGGTCTTGGGCTCTACATTTCAAAGGGCATTATCGAGGCTCACGGCGGAAGAATCAGCGCAAAGAATAATGATGATGGCAGGGGCGCCACTTTCATGTTCAGCATCCCGTGTCATGATTTTCAAAGTGAAGGCTAGAGAGAAATTATTCTCTCTCGTTCTTTTTTTGGGACGACCAAGTGTTAACTAATGCTGGATCAACTCTGAGATCTAGGCCTGAAATATCCATCCTGCGAAAAAAATAGAGACTGTGTTCTTCTCTTGCCTGGTTAGTCAAACTGCATGGACTGCGGTCGTATCAGTGATGCTCGTCTGACCTTTCGGCTTTTGTGTTCAGCCTGAAAGTGTCGCTTGTAGTGCTCTTCGTTGAAAAACGAAAGGTCACAATATGGGCATGCGAGCCATGATTCTATCATACCATTTCCTCCTACCAGGCAAATGCACTTAACACTTGCTTACGATACGATAAGTATTACAACAGCATCAGGGGATGGCATAAGGAACATCAATAATTCCCCCCCCCATCGATACTAGCTGATAAGTGTTGACATGTATACGCATCTGAGATTAGTCCGGCTGTCAATCCTGCGGCCAGTGTGAATATATGTGACATATGGCGCAAATTCACCTTGGGAGTGAAGCGAATGTATCGGGCTTCACTGTCCTCCTATTATCATCAAGGGTTCAACTTGTTCTTCTCTTGCTGTTAGGCATTGCGTCGGAATGTAGGCAAACCGTATCAGATAAAGAGCCAAGTTGTCAAGCGCTGCCGGCCTGAAGCGCGGCCTTGACCGATCTGCTAAAGAGTTGTTTTTCAACGGGCTTTTTCAGAATCTGAATTGGGCCTGGTGAAATGACGCTGACAAGCTCGTCAGCAGCGTCCAAGGCTGTGACGAATATTACCTTGACAGAAGGATCGATATTTTTCAGGCACTGATAGAGCTTCAGGCCGTTCATGTCCCGCATGCGGATATCAGTGATTACAAGGTCGTAGTGCATTGGACGCGAAGATATGAAATGCTCGACTGCCTTTTCGGGCTCCTTGAATGCCTCAACAATGTACCCCTCGGACGTAAGGAACGACTTGTAAGTCAGGGCCACGTCAGGCTCGTCATCGATAAGAAGAATCCTGGCTCCCTTTGTGCGCCCTCCCAGCTTGGTCGTCTCCGGTGCGACAGAATCTTCGTCTTCGCGCAACGGTGGCATGATCATGCTGGTGGGCCGGATATCGGCGGCGTCAACATCTGAATAGTCCACTACCCTGCTAGTCTCTCTTCCTTCGAGAAAGTCTGCAAGGGAGATTCCGACGCGCCTCCCCATTGGTGTAACTGACACATACTCATTTACGTCCTCATCCTTGACCAGTTCAAGCCATCCCAGCGCCTTCATGAAATTGATGTAGCGCACGCAGACAAGGTAGTTAAGCCCCGTTTTGCCGGCAAGGTTAGTTTTCTTGGTCTTCCCCTCCTCGGACAGAACTACCAGTATCCTCTTCAGGACATCTACTGTAAATGCACCCATTGGATTGTTGTGCGCCGTATTTTCTTCAGCGGTTTTCAATTATTTAACTATATAGAAGTCATAGAGAGGGATTTTTTCAGGTGCAGTGCCTGGCGAAGGGGGGCCATTAATGTGGTATTAAAGTTTCCTGCGTATTAGTGAAATAATACCCCTTTGCTAGGTTAGTCGTGGAGTCCAATACGGGCGAGCAGTCAGGCAAGAGAAAGATATTGCTGGTTGACGATGAACCTGATGTGCTCTTTGCTGTCAGGCTCGCCCTTGAAAACGGCGGCTTTCAAGTCCACGCGTATGAGAACCCCGAAAAGGCCCTGAAGGACTACAAACCTGACGCCTATGACCTCCTGATAATCGACATAAAGATGCCTTTTATGAACGGCTTGGAACTTGGGGCAAAGATGAGGAAACTGGATCCCCGGGCCAGGATTTGCTTTCTGACTGCCATAAATGACCTGACTGCCTATAGCCAGTATTATAGAAAATGCGCCGAGATTCCAGGGGAAACCATGGCGTTCACTCAGAAACCGATAGAAAATGACGTCCTCCTGGAGATAGCAAGGGAACTGGCGTCGCGTCCACCTTCGAGCTGAAGTGGCATGTGCCAGCTGAAGGCGCGGGAGGTCGGTTGGGATAGAGATATCCTTTCAATCCTTGACTGCACCCGCTCTGGGAGTCAATAAAACGCAAACAAAAAAAGCGTGTACGCACACACACACTCTAGATAACCGTCGAAATATCCCTTCTCTCCAGTCACTTGGAGAGGGTATTCGAACTCAATGAGGAGCTGACATGTCTCATGTGCTTGACATTACCCCGACGGTATCCTTTGTGTTCTGTACAGTCCCAGAGTATTTTGTGCGATACCTCACCCTCCGGGTAAGACCACCGTCAAATTTGTCGCTGTTCCACGCTTGGAGGTATATCCCAGTGGGCCCGGAATACTCAATGAGTATGCGGTCGTTTGCATTTATGACGTACGGGCTCGGCAATGTAAACTCGAATGGGGCATAGCTCGTAGTCAGTGTAGAGGCCTCCACAGTCTCAGCAAAGGTCGCGACAATGCTATCGTCTGATTTTCTGCGGATTTTGGCGGTGATAGGCCCTGATGGATTGGAGCCCCTCTTCAGGTAGACGGTCCACCTTTTCAGCGACTTGCCTACAATGGCAGAACCAGTGAGGGCTTCCTCGCCGGCCCTTGTGTCGCCTTCTCCCCTGAGGAAGCTGTTCAAGTCGCCGGTGGGCGGCACGTTGTAGAACACCGGCTGCACTGTCGCGGCTGCGAGTTTTACCATCGCACCCTTTGAAGGCACGCCGTCGCCATTTATGAGATGAAGCATATAGTATCCCGGCGGTGCAAGCTTGCTGTTTACGGGAGCCTTAACCGTAACACTGGAAGAAGTGCTGCCCTGAATCTGGAGCCATATCAGCCTCTGGTCCGTATTGTAGTGGTGCGTCGTAGTTGAAACTTTGACAAGTGAAACTTTTGCAATGATGGCGGCGTCGGCTGTAGGGACGTCTATCGTGGCCCCATATTCGCTATCAGGCAGGGTTGCAGAAATGCCTGGTCTTGGTTGGGTAACATAGTCGGGGCTATAGATTTCTGTCCGGAGCTCAAACGCAGGATACGGGGGAACAGGTTTGGAGTCGTATGACGTGCCCAAGGTCCAGACTCTGCCGTCCGGAAGCAGGAGAGCGCCAGAGTGATAGATTCGCGGCACCGCGTGTGGCGGAAGCAGCGTCCAGGTCTGGGTTTCAGGGTCAAAGAGATCGGGTTCATAGACTGCAAGGGAAGGGTCGTTGCTCTCTTGGGTCCCGCCGAAAATAATTATCTTGCCGGTGGGCAAAATTACAGGGTTGCAGTACCTGCGGGGATAATGCATAGGGGCCACAGCAGTTGAAGGAAGCGAAAAGCCATTTGGAGTTATGATGTCGGCGCTGTCGGTAGCGATTGCAGGAAAGCTTGTAGTTGGCGATCCTCCGCAGACAAGAATTTGTCCTGTTTCGTCCGCAGTATTTTGCAGGGGCAGCAGGACGGATGTCCCGTAGCTCCTCTGCCTTCCACTGTCCGAGGAGTGCCATCTTTTTGTGGCAGGATCCCAGACGCGGCGACGGCTGGCCTGTCCCACCACGGCGACAAGGCCGCTTGGCATCAAATGCATTCTTGGATACAACCCCACTGACGGGTTGACACCTTGGTTTGGCCCGCCATAGCATGGGGACCCGGCTCCAGGCACATTGGAGCAGGTTGACGAATTGCATCCCACGCAGTACGTCTTGCTGGCATTAGGGTCGTATGATATGGTCCATGACTCTGAATCAGGGGCAAAGATTTCGGTCAGAAGGTTGTGGTAGCCAAATTCGTCGTAGCCGGCCACAACCTGCACTTTGCCATCGTCAAGCTCGACAAGGGTTGGGTACCACCTTCCGTGAGCCATCGGCGAAATTTCAGTGAATTGCTCTGTCTGGTAGTTGAATAGAAAGGCGGAACTCAGGCCCCACCACTTTTTGTCTTTTGGTTCTTGGAATGGATATTTCAGGTTGCCTCCGACAAACAATGCATTCCCATCCGGAAGGAGTGTATGCCCGCAGCAAAAGAGATCTTTTTCAAGTATTATTTCCGTCTGGTTATCTGTCGCAGGATCCCATATTCCTGCCTTGAAAGGTCCGCTGGCGGACTGACGGTGAAAGCCGGAACCGGCTACATACAGAACCTTGCCCGATGGAAGGAGCGCCACGTGGACTCCATGGCTGAGGGTATCTGGACCATCCGTCCATGTCCCCAGTGACTGCGCCGCCGCCTGTCTTTCTTTTGGATTTCGGGCCGTGCTGGTTGTCAACGAACTCATGCCAGCCATCCCCGCGGCGGCAGCTATTCCGCCTGCCGCGAGAAATTTTAGAAACTCACGCCGTGATACTCTCGGCATGGGAATTGCATCTTTTTGATTTATATTAATT
>DATEIL010000278.1:0-4034 GCA_035279085.1 Nitrososphaera sp. | reverse complement strand
ATTCCCCCTGTCGCCCACCCGGCATTGTTTTCAAGTTATTCTGGTCTTGCATTTGGAATTGCGATATATCTTCTGGGGGTGACGTGGGTCGTCGTTGCCGACAGGGCGGGCCGGCCAAAAGTTCCAAGCACGTTCAGAGTGCTGCAGGCTTTTCTTTCTGCGTGGACAGAACGCGATCCCACAAAGATGGAGGAGTACATCGAGGCAAGGGCCCATGACGAGGTTGTAGGCACCAGCGTCCTCAGGTTCGCCAATCAAGGCGATGGCGCATTTTCCGCCGCAATAGTACTGCCCGACGTCCATCCGGGCCCCTTTGGCACCGTCGGCGGAAGCAACCTGCCATACGTCTTGTACCAGAATTTTTCAAAAAGGGCCCTTGTAATGCACAGCGTCTCCGACCACTCGCTTAATATCCCATCAAGGGGCGAAGTAGGCCGCTACCTGAAGGGCATATCCAGGCTAGAACCATCCCAGGAAGGAGATACCTGCAGCCATCCCTGCCAGGTCAAGGTAGGAAAAGCGACTGCCACTGGAATTGCGTTTGGCAAGACTACTGCACTGGTGATGCTTTCACTTGCGCCCCATGGGATGGAAGACGTTCCCCAGTCCGTCAGGACAGAGCTGGAGTCCCATGCCAGAAAACTAGGCTTCTCCAGCATTCTCGTCGTGGACTGCCATAATGCCATGGGCAAGCACCTAGGCGACGAGGACAAAAGTGCTCTTTTGCAATCGGCAAAGTCATGCCTTGACGAGCTGGTCACACGTCAGCAGGAGAAATTCAAGGTGGGATTTTCAGATCAGGCCAGTGCGGGCATCACGCTTCCACAGGGAGAGCTGGGCCAGGCGGGAATCGCAGTCATGGCCATCGCAATCGGAGACAAGAGCTATGCGATTGGCTGGGCGGATTCTAACAACATGGAAAACAGCCTCCGGGACAGGATAGCAGCAGCCGAGGATAATACTGCAGGGATTTTGATGCTTGAAGTCTGCACGTCTGATACTCATTCGACTTCGGGAAAGAGGACAAAGGAGGGTTATTTTGCCCTAGGAACCACCGGAACTGGCGGAAGCATAGTGTCGGCCTTTGAAATAATTGCAAAAAAGGCAGCAGAAAAGGCGACAGAATATTGCAAATTCGAGTATGCGACAGCAAGCTCGCAGGTGAGGGTCATGGGCAAGGAACAGTTTGAGGATTACTCTGACGCGCTGGACAGGTCGATGAATGTCACCAAGGCTTTCATCGGAGTTACTGCAGCCACCTACATTGCAATGCTGGTCCTGTCCTAGTCTTAGTCCTAGTCCCGGCCTACGATGCAGATTTCAGGCAGGTAGGCCTGCATGTCTTCAAGAAACGAGCGGAACTGGGCAACAGGCACTATCGGGATCCTATCCACAAACTTGACTGATTCTGCATGCAAAGTCAGGATGAGTGGGATTGCCTGCCTGACGAGCGGGTCGGTTTGCACCAGCCGGCCCGTCCGGGCTGCCTGCTTTCTGGAATATTGAGAAATTGAAGAGCGGTTGCTGCGCTTCCAGTGCTTGCAGTCAATTGCAAGGGCAAGGAAAGAGCGCACGCCCACAACGTCAATTTCCATTCTGGGCTTTACGAACAGGACATTTGTCCTTGTGTGGTAGCCAAAAGATTTCAGCGCCTCGGAAGCCAGCTGCTCAAAGTCTCTCCAAGAGATGCGCGTCGACACCTCCCGGATGTCGCAGCCATTCCGGATGCACAGCATGGCTGCAGCAATTCTGTCCGCCGCGGAAAATGAAATAGACCTACCACCAGACATCCTTCCTATCCCGGCGGCCGCAAGGTACTCAAGCATACCAGCTGCGACGGACCTGCTCTGTATGGACGAATAAGCCCGGAATTCATCGAGTGAAGTCACAGACGGGTCGATGGCGGCAAGGGCCCTGACAAGGAGTTCCGGGTTTGGCACAGACCTGGAAAAAATCCATGCCAGACGGATATTTAAGTCCAGCAACCAAGAAATATACACACCTGTCGCCAAGCTGGATGTGGCATGATATATTGCTGAGCTGGAAAGATTCCGCGGTCCTGCTGTGCCTTGCACTTATCCTGCTCGCGGTGGCAGCACTGGCGACGGCTGCACATGGTTTTGTCATCATCAGGGGCAGGGTCTTGAGCACGGGAGCCGCGCTTGTCGACGGGGACAGGGGCGAAAAGGTCCCGACCAGGACTGTGACTGTCATAATCGAAAACACAGACAGAGTCTACCGCATCCAGCGCGGGACTATGGTAGAGTATGCGGTCTCAGACGGCGATTCAGCGCGCATGCAGGCAGGCTCTGAAGTGGAACTTTTGATCTCGTACCACGAAAGCAAGGCGAGGCTGGTCAGGGTATTATCATGACAGGGAATCATTTACAAGCTAGGGCACGGGCTTTGCAACTTTTTGCCGGAGGAATTGGAGCGGCTCGCTTTCAGGTCCTGCTGATTCCTGCTGCAGGAGCAGGAGCTGGCGGGCGTCTTCAGGAGTGTCCACGTCCAGCATCAGCTTTTTGGACATAAAAAGCCTCACCGACATACCATTTTTCTTCGCCTCTGCAATGTGGTTTTCATAGCTGTTGCTGTCAAAAAATGTGGGGATTGCACTAGGGGGCTTTCGAAGCAGCAGGTTGGTACCGTCGTATCTTTGTGAGGGGCAGATTACGATACATCTGGACTCTAGCTCTGCAAGCTCGCAGACAGTTGAAATTTCCTGCGGATCCAGCAGTGGCAAGTCCTGTGGAACTACGATGCTCGCATCAGCTCGATGGTCTAGGCAGTACTTGTCTGCCAGGCTTACCGCCGCATTGACGCCGTTGTCCTTTTCTTCATGGAGAAAAGTGGCGCCATGCAAGGATGCGAGCTCTTTTGCGCGCTCGTCGCTTGAAACCACGATTACCCTTTCGAGTTGGGTACAGGCTCCCAGCCGGCGCAGAGTCTCCCTAGTCATCATGTACGACAGGCGGGAACGGTCATCCTCCGAAAGAATTGTCGAAAGCCGGGTCTTGGCGTTCTCCAAACGCTTGACAGGAACGATGGCAAATACCTTCTTTTCCATTTCAGCCCTCCGGCATTGTGGTCTCGGCAGCAGCAAGGTAGCGGGCAAGGCGTATTTCTGCCTGTCTGTCTCTCATCATGATGTCAGTCTCGAAAACTTTCATGCCCAGGCGCTCTATGCTTGGAGCCAGCCCTCCATCTGACTTTGATATGACAAGATTCCCGACGGCACCGGAATAGTATTTCGCCACGCCCGCAGGGGAATTGTCAAGCCCAAGTGAATCCATGTACTTTATGGCAGGTCCGCTAACTGCCTGAGCTCCGATAATCGGCGACACGGCAATGACTCTGTCCTTTTTCTTTGCCAGGGCATCCCTTATCTCTTTGATTGCAAGAGTCGGCCCTATGCTTGAAACAGGATTGCCGGGCGCGACAATTACCCTGTCAGCCTTTCTTATGGCCCCGACGGCCTTGTCGCTGGCAACTGCGGCGCGCGCGCCTTCAAATGCTACCCCCTTTACTGCGGGCAAGCCACGGTTCTTCACCCAGAACTCTTGCAGGTGCATCTTGCCCGTATCAGTCCTTATGATTGTAGTGAGCGGATCATCGGTCGATGGGACAATCTTTGTCGATATTCCGAGGCGCTTTCTCAACTCCTCTGTTATTTCTGACAACGTAAAGCCTTCCTTCACCATATGGGTTCGCAAAATATGGGTTGCAACATCCCTGTCGCCCAGCGCGAACCATCCAGGTTCGCCATATTTCTGCAGTTGGTCGAGAAAGTTGAATGAGTCGTTGCGTATTCCCCAGCCGCGCTTTTCGTCAAGCATTCCGGAGAGGGCATAGAGGATGGTATCGATGTCAGGGCAGATATAGAGCCCGTGCAGCCATATGTTGTCGCCTACGTTTGAAACGACAGTCAGATCGTCTGTGATGGAAGCAAGTCCCCTGACAAGCTTTGCAGAACCCGTTCCGCCGGCGAGGACAGTTATCTTCAATTGCAAGGATTAGAAAAAACGCACTTCATT
>DATEIL010000277.1:0-8956 GCA_035279085.1 Nitrososphaera sp. | reverse complement strand
CAAACTCGGCGAGTACAAGCGGACTGCCGAATACCGTGTACTCCGATCCGGCCAGACTTCACCTTTTGAAATATTGTACCTGGATCAGCAGACGTCGGAAAGGGTGGCAAATTTCACACCATCTGCTACTGCCATGCCGCTAAATGAGACAAGGGAACCAAGCCTCCGAATTCTGTCATCCAATTCGCGGCTCGATGTCCTTGGGACGCTCTACATTAACTCCCTGGCACGAAACGAAGGGAACGAAACTTCGACAAATACGCTTCTGGTGGCGACGCTCTTTGACAAGGACGACCGGGTTGTTGCCATAGGTAGGGCGCAGGCAGAAGCAGTGCCGGGAACGGCGGACATTCCGATCGGTTCAGACGCTGCTTTTGGAGTAGTTGTCACTGACAAGTTGCAGACTTACAAGACCGACAGGTATTCACTGCTCGCGCAGTCGGATCAGTATACTTCGGACGAGGTGATGTTCAAGACGTCCGGCGGCAGCTCCTCAACCACCAGTACCACGACCCCTGGTGGGAATCAGACGCAGAGCGGGTGCCTCATTGCAACCGCTGCTTTCGGAAGCGAATTTGCACCACAGGTTCAGCAGCTGAGGGATTTTCGAGATGGAATAGCCATGCGCACGTTTGCCGGCAGCAGCTTTATGGCGGCGTTTAACGCCTGGTATTACTCTTTCAGCCCTTCTGTGGCGGCGTACGAGCGTGAGTCGCCATGGGCCCAGCAGGTCGTCCGGGTTACAATCCAGCCACTACTTTTGATTCTTGACGCAAGCTCATCGCTCAATGGGTCACTTTCGTCCCTCGGAATCGACGGGGAGCCGGGGATAGTCGCTACCGGCATGCTCGCAAGTTCACTTATCGGCGCTGTCTACCTTTCACCTGCAGCAGTGCTTATCGGCGCCAAAAGGAAGCGGCTCTTTGACTCAAGAAAGCTCAGGTGGGTTTTGGCGTTCAGCTGGGCGCTGAGCGCGGCGCTAATAGCCGCAGGTGCTGCGCTTGAATCGGGCGGAACCATGGCGGTGGGCACCTCAATGCTTGTACTATGCTGCATCAGCTCCGCTGTACTGCTTGTTTCAGACAGGGTATCTAGATTGTGAACCTAGTAATCCTGCCGCTATTGAGAATTTCCACAACCTTTGTTGCCAGCCGGTCAACGTCTATTCCAGCGTAGAACCCATGTCCGTTGTCCAGCTTTGCCATGGCCCTCCGGAGGATAGAGATGCAAATCTCTTGCTCGTCTTTTTCGTGATGCACGAAGGCGGCCGCCACAAGGATTATGCCATTCAGGATGCTTTTTTCGGTCCCTGAAGCGGATTTCCACACGCCCTCGAGTAACTCATGCGCGCTCCAGTATTTTTCATCGTTGAACGCCTGGATTGCCATCCTGATAGCATCATCCTTCGCAAGCTGACGCTCCACTACCTGCTCGATTTCTGCAAGCGGGGCGATGGCCTGAAGTTTTTCGACCATTGTTTTTTCGCTTGCACCTTCCGGGATGCTGATGTCATATTCAATGTATTTTTGCGAAACCCTGGTATCCCTTACGACTAGGCCATCATGCTCGATAAGCGACCTCGCCCTGTAAAGAAGCTCGGTGGCATCCTTTGGAGTATACGAGCTGTTCTTCAGGTGGACCATGTACCTCTGCATCTCCAATACAGGAGGGCTCACCTCTCAAGATAAACCTGTTCTCCAGAATTAGTATGGGCTAATAATGTTAGCCTGTGCTAACATTTATTACATAGGCTAACATAGTATTTGCCGGTTTACTACACTTGATTGCAGGCAGATCTATTCTTGCTCTAGCAGTAGCCATTTCGATCGCGCTAAGCATGCTTGCCATCCTGTCGTTTGGAGTAAGTGCCCAGCAGAATAGCAATACTCCCACAGTCGTCCGCAATCCACACGGTGGAGGGCCGTCTTATACTACCACCGGAGACGTGCTTGATCCGGAAGGGGGGAACGGAGGGCTGGCCACCGCAACAATAGATCCTGCAAAATACCTGAGGGAATTTAACTACGGTAGGATTTCGACATTGGAGAACGGGACCATAGTCCACGACTTTACAATCATTGCAGATGATACAAAGACTGCCGAAGTGTCCCCTGGGGTGTTTTATAATGTCTGGACATTCAACGGCACCATCCCCGGGCCGACGCTCAGGGCAACTGAAGGAGACTTGGTGCGAATTCAATTTATCAACAATGGGACCAAGCCGCATTCGATGCACTTCCACGGCATCCACAGGGCGGAAATGGACGGCGTTTTTGAGAACGTCGGCCCCGGCGGCAGATTTACATATGAATTCATTGCCGAGCCTTTTGGACTGCACCTTTACCACTGCCATGTGCTTCCGCTTGAAGAGCATATTTCGCACGGACTCTACGGCGTCTATATCGTCGACCCCAAGACTCCGCGCCCTGAGGCAGACGAAATGGTGATGGTGATGAATGGCTACGACACCGACTTTGACGCCGAGAACAACTTTTACACAGTCAACGGCATACCGTACTACTACATGCACCACCCGATCGAGATCCAGAAAGACAAGCTCATCCGCGTGTATCTAGTCAACGTGCTAGAGTTCGACCAGATAAACAACTTTCATCTTCACGGGAACCTCTTTGACCTCTACCGCACTGGCACAGAGCTGCAGCGAGACGAGCTTACTGACATGGTTACAATGAGTCAGGGAGAGAGAGCGATACTTGAATTCCAGTACAAATACCCCGGGCAGTACATGTTCCACGCCCACAAGACCGAATTTTCAGAGAAGGGCTGGACAGGGCTGTTTAGCGTCAAGGAGTAGTGTCGATATAGGTGGAAGAACAGCGAGACCGCACTGGCGGGGGCATTTCAGTCAGGCTCTTAGCCAGCGCCGTTGTTCCTGTCATAATACTGGGCGCAATGATTGCATTTCTTCTGTCGCCAATGAGCGGGATCCTGACAATTGGGACTCCGCTTCCAGAAGTTACTATTGAGCGGATTGAATTTCATGAGGGGATGATAGTCGCCCACGTGCGAAACACTGGGCCGGGTCCAGTGCAGATAGCCCAGGCGGACGTAGACGACAGAATAGTGCCGGCGGCCATCGAGCCCTCAAAGGATCTGGGTCGGTTCGCCGAAGCCAGAGTTGTCATCCCGTACGCATGGAATGCCGGACAGCCCTATGAAGTTGGCGTGACGACCTCAGATGGAACTCGCTTTGCAAAAGAAGTGGCGGCCGCTGCCCTTGCTCCTCAACCGAGTGCTTCGCAGGTATCATTCTTTGCTCTCCTTGGAACATACGTAGGGATAATCCCGGTGCTTATCGGCCTGCTGTGGTATCCCTTCATGAAGCGCCTGCCAAAGAACCTCTACATATTTTTCCTGAGCCTCACCGCCGGGCTTTTGCTCTTCCTTGGGATAGATGCCCTAGTCGAGGCAAACGAAATAGTGGTAGATTCCATCGCGGGAGCCTTCAGGGGGCAGCTTCTTATCGTGACCGGCGCGGTCCTTTCATTTCTGGTCCTGACATACCTTTCTGACAGACTTGTCAGCAGAGCAGGCACAAGAAATTCTGCCACCCAGGGCCCCGCGGCAATCGCCCTGATGGTTGCGATAGGCATTGGGTTGCATAACTTGGGCGAGGGGCTGGCCATCGCCGGGGCAATGGCGCTCGGCGAACTGGCGCTCGGGACTTTTCTGATAATCGGCTTTACACTGCACAATACCACGGAGGGTTTGGCGATAGTGGCGCCCCTAGCAAAGCAGAGGCCCAAGATCCTGCACCTAGTTGCACTTGGAATCATTGCTGGCGGCCCTGCAATAGTCGGTGCCTGGATTGGCGGCTTTGTTTCATCTCCCATTGCCTCAGTGCTCTTTCTCTCCGTTGGCGCCGGGGCCGTATTTCAGGTAATCGTGTCGATCGCAAAGTTCGTAAAGAGCTCTGTGGGCACCAGCCTTCTGACCGGCTCATCCATCGCCGGCATTTCGGCAGGCATGCTGATAATGTACCTGACTGCACTGCTGATTTGAAAAAGTAATTAATATGCCACAGCAGCGTCTTAGAAGCGATTCGGAAAGGTGAAGACGCTCAATATCGACGACCAGACCTACCGGCGACTGACCTCCATAATGCATGACATCATGAATGCAAAAAAACATGATGTGGACTATGACTATGTAATAAACGAGCTCATAGACACGTATCAGGACAGCCTTTCATTTAGCGGAGAAAATGCGGGGGGCTGATGAATTTAAATTGGCGGGGCGTGCCTAGTCACACCATCGCATGCCTGGCCGGACAACATTTTCTTCTTCTGCCGCCGCCACCGCAATCATGGTGGTTCTGGCGCTCGCAGTAATAACAATGATTCCGGCTCTGCAGTTGACGCCGGCACATGCCGAGTTTGACAGTCCAATCATAATCCTTCGTTCATCCTTTGTTGATTCGGCAGGCCTAGTGAATGTCGTGGGCACTGTCAGAAACTATGCCGAGCTCCCTGTTCAGGTCACCGTCGGACTGCGTACTTTAGATGGCAGGACGCTTCAGGCCGACACATACGGCAGGACGATCTGGCCGCTAACGGACTCGCCGTTCAAATTCACCCTGGGAAAAGGCGTAGAGCCAGACGGCGAGCCATTCCTGTATAACACCAATGAGGTAAAGGTAGTCCACCAGAATATGCTTGCCCTGACGTACGATGGCATGGCGGTTGGGGATGAGCGCGCCTTCGTGGGCAAGGTAAAGAATGCAGGCCAATTTGAAGTCCATAACGTCAGCGTCTTTGCAGCAGTGCACAGCGCCGACCACCGGCGTCAGCTTGACACCGTAAGAAGCGACGTGATACCCGTTATTCTGCCAGGACAGGAACTGGACTTTGTCGCCGTCCCTGATCCAATGATAAGACAGGACATACTCTATTACAGCTGCGCCGGAGTCGATTACGACGACCCGATAACCACTGTCAATCTTGGTGGGGGCAAACTCCTGCCATACGACCTCTCGGCGGTAGCCCAAGTCCGCAATTTCAGATATGACAATTCTACCGACAGCCTCACTTTCGGTATCACGCCGTATAGCCAGGAAGGAAGCGGCCTCAAGATCGAGATTCCTCAGCAGACTGGGAACCAGACTGTGAACGTGCTTGTAGATGGGAGCGTACATGACGCGTCAGTCTTGACAGATGGACGGACGATGAGCATCGACTTTTTTGTACCAAAGGGCGACCATGAAGTACAGATTCAGGGAGTACGGAACGTTCCCGAGATCCCGTATGCGGTCCTTGCACTTGCGGCAATAATGGCAGGCGCTGTTGCTTCCATGCGCCTCTCAAAGGCAGCATTTAAAATCTCCTGATACACCCAGTCTCTTTTGTGAATGTGGCACTGGTCGTCAAGTCCAAAAACAAAGGGATGAAATTGAGCCTCTATGGTGAAGATTTGTCGGTTCTTCTTGAATCAGAAAGCTTTCCTGATCTCTATACACTTAACTTTCACCTACAAACCCTTGCAAAAAAGCACAACATTTCAAAGGGGCTGATGATGGTAATACATGACGTCGAACAGAATAACGTACGACTCTCTTTGGCCAGAGACGACGATGGCCTCTTCATAGACTGACTAGCCCAATCTATAATTTCTCAGCGCCACTGCCACCTTCATGGTCGAATGGCACGATGGGCATTCTGCCCAGTTCCTGCTGCCAAAATATTGCCACATGTAGCCGCACTTGGGGTATGTGCACTTTAGCCACTTACCTCTTGGGACTCTCTGCCAGTTATCCTGAAGGGGCTTGCGGGCGCGGCGGGCGGCCCTTGGTTTTCCTTTCTTATTTAGAAAAGACACAGCGTCTAACATGTGCTTGCAGCGGGCTTAAAGACGTTTCAAAAATACAGAGATCACAACTATATATCGCGACATGTAGCGAATATGCTCTCGTAGAATCCCTAGTATCAATAATACTTAACCATAGAATTGATAAGTCTTATATAGACCTCGATGCAAGCCTTTCTTTAATGAATAAGGCAATCGTTGCAGGTTTGGCTGCCGGTGTCTTGGTAGTAGGACTTATTTTGAGCCCGCTATTTTCGGCAAACCCTCTATCACCAGCACAGGCACAAAGCACTGGCAACACAAAGAAAATCACTCTGATTGCAGACGAAATGGAACTACAAGTAGCACCGGATAACGCATTGCACCCCGGCGGAGTCATGTACAAAGCAATGGTCTTTAACGGTACAATTCCGGGTCCAGTTGTTGCAGTTCACCAAGGCGACACAGTCGAATTTACTTTGACGAACGAAGGCGCAGTCATACACAGCCTCGACTTCCATGCAGGCTTTGGTCCAAGCAAAGCCCTTAGCGGCAACGTTGGGCCAGGCGAAAGCAAGACATGGACACTCGATGCTGTCAATGCAGGCGCATGGTTCTATCACTGTGGTGCTGACGGCCTCAACGGAGTATGGGAGCACATTGCAAACGGCATGTACGGCGCCGTCGTCGTTCACCCACACAACGAAAAGCCAGCAAAGGAATTCTACGTAGCTTTTGGTGAGGTCTACAACAGTGCAGACATGGGTCCATTCAAGGGAACCAACGGCACAGTCGGCTCATTTGATCTCGGTAAGCAATGGGCAAGCGATCCTGACCTTATACTGACCAACGGCATGGCACACAAGTATGTCCCATCAGTCGGCACTGCGGTAAAGATTGACCTGAACAAGGACTTCCAGATCTTCAAGGTCAAGCCAGGAGAGCAGACAAGATGGTACATAGTCAACGCGGGTCCGAACGAATACGTCGCTTTCCACTTCATAGGTGGGCAGATGGATGTTCGCGATGGATCAATAAAGAACAGGTACGGAACCCAGCTAAAGAATGATGAGACATGGACCATACCGCCAGGGTCTGCAACGGTCATTGAATCCGTCTTCCCAGAAGAAGGACTGTACGTCGGCGTTGACCACAACATGAGCCACGTGCTCAAGGGCGCTGCATTTGCTGTAATGGCGACAAACGACTCAACAGCAGATGACCACCCGCCAGGAACGTTCGTCCCATCAATGGAAGAAACAATGATGGCAGACGGCAGCATGGAGATGGAGGGCTAAGCCCCCCACTCTCTCTTTTCTTTTTGATTTTCACCATAAAGCTTTTCTATTAACAATTTTCCAGTATCTTCGTTGGCCAAACGACAGTTTACTATTGATATCGGTACCGAACAGATCCCCGTAGAGGGTCAAGTGCACAAGAACGTGGCAGTAAAGTATTTGATGAAAAGGCGCAGGTCCCTGCTGATGACCAAAAATCCAGAGAAGGTGGAAAAGTTGTTCAATGATGTCCCACGGTCCATCAAGATAATAGGCAAGCAACTAACTCGTGAGTACAAGATCAAGTGGGAGCGAGAGGGCAGCGAAGAATTTGCAGGCTCGCGATTTACCTTTACACTCGAAGACCCGTCAGACTTGCCCTCAAGTGCTTGAACCCCTTATCTTACTTTGTATCTGACAGTATAAGTCCGCCTATCTGGCTATAGGTCTTGAGGAACTGGAGGCCTTTTGGCGTCGTCTTGTAGTTCTGGCTCCCCTTCTCAAACTCTAGCAGGCCATTTTCGACAAGAACAGCCAGGTATTCCTTGAGCTGGGCATATGACAGGTAGGCCTTGTACATTATCCGGGTCTTTGTAGTCCCGCCATTAGCCGCTTCGAGGATCTGCGAAACAATGTCAGTCCTGCTTCTGTATTTCATGAGGAGTAAGAACCTCCAGCCATTATAAAAAACGTAGGAAATGATTTTATATAACAATCTTACAGTGCCGAAGAATTTTAACGTCTGTAATATTTCCACATAACGCATTGAATAGCATCAACTTTGTACTCCTCGGCGACTCCAGTATTGCGGCGCAGCTGGGCAAGAAGGGGACGGCTACGGATATTGCCATCTTTGACAGAAAGACATCTGATGTTGTATACACCTGGACGGTACCTGTCATGTTCCCCGAAAAAATCCAGTCCCTCATGCAGGCTGTAAATATTGCAGAATATGCTATACTCAACGTTGCCGCCCTTGACAAGTACATGGGTGAGCAGATAATAGCTCTTGACTCCGCAGGTATTTCGGAGGGGTTTGTACTCCATTCCTACAGCGTCGACAGGGAAAAACTCCGGGGCACGCTCAAAAACACGGCCCTCTCAGGCTATCAGTTCGTCGATTCAGTGGACGACTTGAAGACTGAAATGGCAAAGCTAAAACCAAGGGGACGCGAGGGCCCTGTGATGGTAGCGGTTGACCATGCGTTTGACGTAAAAGGAGTGGGGACGGTGGCGCTCGGCGTAGTTCGACAGGGGGCGGTCAACGTGTACGACGAGCTTTTCCTGACGCCTGCCATGAAACCTGTCCTAGTCAAGTCAATACAGATGCACGACGATCCTGTCCAGAGTTCGCCCAGTCCCGCGCGAGTCGGCCTTGCGCTGAAAGGCGTCACTGCCGAGGACATCTCAAGAGGCGACATTATCTGCAAAGCAGATGCAGTGAATATTGCAACCGATCAATTGACCATAAAGTTCGAGAAAAGTCCGTTTTACAAGGGCGACTTGCTGGAGTCCCAGATGTACATGATGTCGGTCGGTATGCAAATACGGCCGGTAAAGGTAAAAAACGCAGGGAATGGAATGCTGGAAATATCGCTTGAAAAGCCATTGGCCTACCAGAAGGGCCAGGCATGCGTTCTGCTAAAACCTGACAACCAGGGCACAAGGATAATTGGAAAGGGGCAGGTACAAGTACAATAATCCATTTATCGAAGGACAGCGATTCCTCGGCATAGCAACTGATGACTGCGCGCAGGATTCATCCCGAGAAGAAAGGTGTAAGGGTTCTTGGCTTGACAGAAAGTTCGAGAAAGGGTAACACAAAGTCGACTCTTGCCGGCATTGTGATGCGCCGGGACTTGGTGGTAGATGGCATG
>DATEIL010000276.1:0-5475 GCA_035279085.1 Nitrososphaera sp. | reverse complement strand
TTACTTCGCTGATCCAGTTCTTGTGGGGCAGCGTAATCTCGGGTGTGTCCTCGATGCTCACGACCTTCCATGTCGGCGGGATAAACGAAGTGATGCCCATCATGGTGGTGGTCTTGCCCGACGCCGTCTCTCCGTTGATAAAGACGCTCATTCCCTCGCCGACCATCATCCACATGTACGCGGCTTCCCGTGCATCAAGCGTCTTTGAGTTGACGATCTGGGTTATTGAAAGAGGTATGCTTGCAAACCTTCTGATCGTTGCATTGGTCCCGCGCTTGCTCACGTCCTTGCCAAAGACGATGTTGATTCTCGAGCCTTCCGGCAGTGTGGCGTCGACCAGGGGCCGGGCGTGCGATATCGTCTTTCCAAACTGCTCCGACATTCCAACGACCATGTCGTCAATATCATCCATCGAAAGCATGACAGTGCACTTGAGCGGGCCAAAGATCTTGTGTACAATGTAGACGTTTCCGGCACCAACAATGGAAATGTCCTCCAGATGCGGGTCGGTCAGGAACGGGTCCAGAATTCCAAGGCCGACGCGCCTAGTGACAAAGTGGTATCTTAGGTTTTCATAGTCGCTCTCATAAACAGAGATGGTCTTTGCTTTTTTGATGTCAATCTTGTCGTATACCACGGGACTTGGGGACTTGACGCATAGCTTGTCCAAAAAGCCCTCCACCACTTTGAATCGCTCTTTCATGTCCTCTGGAGGCTTCCAGGTTCCTGCGTAGACCGCAAATGCCCTGTCAACTGCAGTCAAGAGCTTCTGGCTTGGCATCGGCGGGTCTATTATCTGGTATTCATTGTAGCCATCAGGCGAGGACGTGAACGCAGTAACGTGTATGTACGAAGTAGGGCTGATCGGATAGATCAGGTTTGGCCGCTTTTGGTTTTTCAGGCTGCTGTCAAGCTTTTCATAGTAAGCAGGCGCCGGCTTTCCAGACTCGATAAATGCAGAGACGTGCTGGTTAAGGTAATAGGTCTTTTGCATTGCTGCTAGGAGCCTTTCGTCCAGTTGTTGTTGCTGGTCTACGGCAGGCGCAGTTGTCTCTGCCTCGGCCACCTGCTTGTTGCTCTGCGACATTTCTTACTCTCTTGCCGCCTCCAATTTCAAAGTCGTCATCGTCGTCGTCTTTTCCTCCCAGGACAAACGGAATGACATCATGATTCTCATCGTCAATTCAACTCACTGCCCCCTGAGTGCTCTCTTCGAGCAGCTGGGTTACGTCGAGTATGCCGCCTATCATCCTGTCAAGGAACATGTCTACACCATAGATCACTATCCCTCCCGTCACTAGGAGCATGGCCACATTGAGCCAAATGGTGTGGAAGAGGCCTCCTTGCGCGACCTTTAACGCCATTGCGTTAATCCCGGCAAGCGCAAGGGCAAGGCCGGCGAGGATGACTCCCATCATCGTCGGGTCGCCAGTACTTATGACCATGAAATTCGACGCTCCCTCGGTAACGGTCTGCTGCATGGCAAAGAACTGGGCAAGGAAGTTCAGCAGTCGGTTTATCAGGCTAAAGACCGCAAGCGTGAGAACGTGCATGATAATTATGGTGGATTCAAACGCCCTAGCCGACTGGAGCCGCTTTCTTCTGACTTCAAGGAATTTCGTGGTGATTTCTGAAAGCCTCGAGCCCACCTCGAGCATGTTGGCCCCCTTTAGCATCGCATTGGACATCACCGTGTTGCCTCCGGCGATAAGCATGCTGCCGGTGTCCTGCGAAAAGAGGTCAAAGGCGTCCTCTATCTTTGTCCTGCTTGAGACCCTGTTTGACATCGCCTCGATGTGCTGAGAGAGCGTCCCAAAATCGCTCCGGAGCACGGACTTGAGCGACTGTCCGAGTGACCCCACGGTGGCATACACGTCGCCTAGGTGACGCGCAAAGGACGGGTAATAGTCGTCCAGCTTGCGGATCTTTGCGTCGAGCTTTCTTGCAAGAAGGCCAGGCATAATCAGCGGAATTCCTGAAATTGAAATTATCAGAGGGACAGGAAGCACGTTTAGCGCGGTCAGCCCAATTCCAATGCCAGCCCCAAGTGCAAACGCCATGTAAAGCATCCTCTTTATCTTGGCGACATCAGGATTGTTGCCTTTTATCATGATCTGGTCCTTGGGGAAAATCATAAGGGCCATCCCGACAAATGATGCTAGGCCAAGCACGATGGCTATTGTGACTGTGATAACCATCATCGAGGAGTCACCGCCGCCTGAAATCATCATGAGTAGCGCCATCGAAGCGACGAGAAATGATGATGTGGACATCATGGTGGAATACATTTCCAAGAGCATCTCCATTGACTTCATTGACCTTTCGTATGCTGCCAGAAAGCCGCTTATCACGGCCTGAAGTTCGTGGCTGAAAAAGATCGTAAGATCCTCCCCAAGGCGCAGGACCTGCGCGAGCTTCATCAGCAGCAGCTTGAACTCCTCCATCCTTACTTCTGCCGCGACAGTCTCACATGCCCTGGCAAGGCCGTACTGCCACTTCACTCCGAGCATGTGGATCTGAGTGAATATCTCTGAATAGTAGCCATACTGCTTACTGGTCCCTGCAGTCTTGATGAGGTCGGAGGGCTGTATCTGGCCCGTGGAGATTCCGAACAAGAGCAACGTGAAATACACCACGAGCTCGTCAGCGCGCTTTGGAGAGGCACGCCCCTTTCGCTTTGTGTCCGGGATTTGTGCGGATGCTGTTTCCCCTTCTTGCGGGCTCTTGCCTTCAGGTGCCTTGTCGTTGCTCTTCATCATTGTGGTTTGCGCGCCTCCATTGTCACTGCCTTCCATTCGCGGCGGACACCGTCGTCAGAAGCCGGTGCTGCTCCGCCCAGTGAATTTGGTCGATGATTTGTGTTTTTTGTCTCCATTTCATTCCATCCTTCATTTCTATCTCTCTCAAGCGTTGGCCATTGACAATGGCACGATTTTTATCCCAAACGACTGGTCTACGTCAAAGCTGAATTGCGAGCTTACCTGTGAGGACGAGCCTATCATCTTTATTATCTCCATGACCTTTACGCTCCTTCCGGCTATGGTAGTGGGGGTAATCCGCATGTATCCGTCGCAGGTTGACCTGACGCGCAGCGCCACGTCATCTGTGACTGCTTTTGGATGCATCGTGATTATTACGGTCATGCCTTTTGAGACGAAATTCTTGCATTTCGTAAAGAAATCCAGGGTGGTGTTTGTATCGCAATACATCGTGAGGGCGGACAGGGAATCTATTACCGTGACATCAGCTTTTTTCGCGTTGACGCTGATGAACCTGCCTATCACTGGCATGAGGAGCTTGCTCTGCTCCGGAGACCAGGACAGCCCGTCGACGTTGATGGGCATGATTGAGAGGCGGTTCTGGATAAAATCCCGCCTGAAATCAAATGTGATCATTGCCATCTTTTCGATGTATTCCTTTATTCCGCTCTCAGTCGTTATGAAAAGGACCCTCTTGTTCGCGTTCAAGAGCCCGCGGATAAACTGGGCCGCCATCGAACTCTTGCCGGTTCCGTGGTCGCCTTCAATCAGCATGAGAGATGGAATTGGGATCCCGCCGCCAAACTGCCTATCGACTTCTTCATTGCCTGTCGAGACTGATTGGACCACCATCCCGGTTCTAGACTCCTATGCTCCCACTTGAAGTGACGCCATTGTCAGCAGAAATCGTGACTGTAAGCGTGCCGGAACCTATTTCGCCTGGCAGTGCCAGCCGCAGGTACGCCGACTCCCCAGGGTTCAGGATTTTTGGATCCCTCAGGTCGTCTTCAAAGGATGATATTGCCCACATGCCGGCTTCAGGGTCCGCCAAGGTAACGCCAGCGTACGCCAGTTCTTCCGTGATCTCAACTGAGGTGCCGTTGCCGCCGGAAGGTGTAGGGTAAGAGCATATCACGGTAAAGCTGGAATAATCAAACAGCTTTGTCAGCCCGGAATTATCCAGCCTTGCCGTAACAAAAGTATCTGTAGCGTTTGCAGTGATTGTCGCGACTTCTATTCTCGTCTTGATTATTGTGTCGTCCATTTCTGCCTGATCCCTTGCCACGCCTCTTGCCCTTTCATTAGCATTGATAAACGTCGGAATTGCCATGCCAAAGACTGCCATGGCTATCATCATGATTATGCCGCCCGTCAACGCTATTGCTAGGGCCAAGCCTGATCTCCTATCTCCTCTCCCCAGTCATCGTCATGATGGCAATGATCATGGGAATGCTAAGAAATTGAGAAAACATAGTCATCCCCCACTCCATTTGGAGCAGATATCTTGACAGCGTAATTGACGTCCCTTGACAGCTCGCAGCCGCATTCAATGTCTATTTGCAGGGTGTCTTTGATCTGCCATACGCTTGCAGATGCGCCGGTATTTGTGTAATTCCAGGAAGGCATAGTCAGGGCAGTGCTGTCGTACGATATCCGCTGTGAGCTTCCAAGCCTGCCAAAGTAGACGTCCATCTTGTCCAGCGAGGTCACCTGATTTGTGCCGATGTTCTTTACCCAGACTTGGATCTGCGAAGACGACGAGTTGGTCGCATAGATTGTCTTTATCTTTGTGAGTGCAATGTTCCGTTCCACCGCTGTCGCGGTGTTAAACGTTGATTGGAACACTCCCATCTGGTTAAGTATCATGACGGAGAATCCAGCAGTCACTATCATTGCAACCATCAGGATGATTCCCTCGCTTATCATAAATGAGCCCATTCTATGGTCAGCCTCCCACCGCGCCAGTATTGCCCCTGGTTTCGATCTTTCTGTTTGCTATCAACTTCATGTACTGGAGTTCGGCTTCTTCATCATTGATCCCCATGACCTGGCCGAACCTGTAAAATATTGCAATGATGTCATCGGTCTGGAGCTTTGATTCATTGAGCATCCTCAGGACTCCGTAGATTAGGCGTTCCTCCTCCGGTTTCATGCCCAAGCCACGGTACTGCTCGATTACAAGCTCGATCCCATCAGGCCCCATCGTCGCAAGCATTTCATCAATCAGCGATACGATGGACATTATCTTGCCCGGGGTAAGGTACCGCATCGATTCTGCCATCAGGGCGTGAGGGTCTGATGCAGGGATTCCGGGCTTTTTCACCAGCCTGGGCTTAAAGTCAGAAGGAAGCCGGGGTCTTGGCTGCCTGTCCTGTTGCGGGATGTCCTGTGACTCCTCATAACTTGGCCGAGGCTCTGTCTCGCCAGGGTTGCTTTTTGGTAGCACGTCCACTTGGGGGGTCGGTAGTTCTACAGGTTTTGGCCTGGCCGGCTCAGAGTAAGGCGCCATTGTTTCAGGAGCAGTAGCTCTAGGATTTTCGATGGGCCGGACAGTGTTGATGGGATCAGAGAGGTTTTTGATTTCAAGCGTCTCGATATATTTCCTCATAAAGTTGATCGGGTTTATCATCTCTGCCTGGAAGGCCTTGAGCTCGACCAGCGACGATTCAAACGTGGACGTTACCTGTTTCAGGTCCGATTTCATCTGGTCAATGTC
>DATEIL010000275.1:0-4358 GCA_035279085.1 Nitrososphaera sp. | reverse complement strand
TCTACCATTGTAGCTACGGCGTTTCCTGGCGCATATACTGTCGCCCCCTTTAGGGCGATGACTTCAGCTGCAACTTTCCGAGTCTTCTCAAAAAGCTCGTCGGCCTTTTCCTTTGAAATAAAGTCATGCAGCGGAATGCCGCCGACAGAGGAAAACCGCGTGAGCGGCAGCATGTTTTCGCCGTGCTCGCTTATGACCATAGCCTGGATAGAGTCTCGGGACAGGCCGGTGGCATCCTGTATAAAGCTCTTGAACCTTGACAGGTCCAGCATGCCTCCCATACCCATGACCTTATTCTTTTGCGAGCCCACCGTCTTGAGCGCAAGATACGTCATTGGATCCAGAGGGTTTGTCACGACTATTATCGTGGCGTCCTTGGCATAGCTCGCTATCTTGGACGCGACATCTTTTACAATGCCGGCATTTGTCTTGAGCAGATCCATCCTAGTCATTCCCGGCTTTCTGCCGACGCCGGCCACCAGGACCACAAAGTCTGATCCCCGCATGTCCTCATAATTATTTGATCCCCGGGCAATAGCGTCGGTGCCTCGCTCTGAGAGCTGGTGGTTAATGTCCATCGCTTCGCCCTGCGGCAGCCCTTGGACAATGTCCAGAAGCAGCAAGTCTCGATCGAGCTCCCTGAGCCCGCAATTAAGAGCGGCAGACGCGCCAACCTTGCCAGAACCTATTATCGTGATGGTCATATTCGAAGTTCAAGCAAGGGTGGATTACTTATATAGTTTACAAATCCTCTAGCCGGGTCATCTTTAAATTGAGCAATTGATAAGTTTGTTAGCGAGAATTGTCCAATAAGAAGAGAGAAGACAGTTACTTTGCTGCCAGCAGGAAAAAGAACAAGAAATACATGATGATAGTTATCCCCGTAGTTGCAGCGCTTGTGGCTGTCGGCGTCGCCGCTGCGGTTCTGACTCCAAAAGGTCCATCGAACAGCTATGGCCCGCTCGGCTCCGCCCATGAGCACGCGGTATTTGAGGTCAGACTGGACGGCAAGGCGATAGACTTTAGCCAGTCAAAGTACCAGGTCAAATCACAGTTCATCCATGTTGAAGGAGGCGACGGGACCACCCTTCACAGGCACGCGACAGGGGTTCCAGTTGGAGCATTCTTCCAGAGCATCGGAATGGACATTGATGAAAACAACAACTGCTTTATCTCTGACGACGGAAGCAGGTACTGTGACGATGGCGCAAAACAGCTGCGATACTTTGTCAATGGGACAGAGCGCGATTCCATCACGGACTATGTCCTTTCGCAGAACGACAGAATACTGATAATCTACGGAAGTGAAAGCCAGGAACAGCTGCAGGCAGAATTCGACAAACTCGACAACACCCCGATAAAAGGATAAAGCGATATAAAGCAAGGCGGCATACAATTTTTCTCAAATGTCAAAGGCCGTCGTAATCGACTCTCAGGTCGCGGGGATTGCCGGCGACATGCTAGTGTCGGCGCTGGTTGATGCCGGTGCCAGTGCAAGCAAGGTCACTGAAGCAATCTTTGCCTGCCAGAAAGCCCTCAAGGGAAGCAAGGTGACAAGGGTAAACTTTGTCAAAGTCATTTCCCACGGCTTTGCCGCAACCCGGCTCGACCTTGAATGCTCTGACAGGGTCCACGAGCGTAGAGGCTCTGAGATGCAAAAGGCGCTTGCTCAGATCTGCGAGTCGCTTGGCATGGAGAAGAAGGCCAAGGCGTTTGCCTTGAATTCGCTCAAGACCATAATTTCAGCTGAGGCGCACATACACGGCGAAAAGAGCGACAGCGTGCACCTCCACGAAGCATCCAGCATCGACACCTTGGCAGACCTTGTCGGTACTGCCACCGCCCTTCAGGACCTAAAGTTATTTGACGCAAAGATATTTTCCACCAGTGTCGCAGTGGGAGGAGGCCTGCTGAAATTTTCGCACGGCACCACTCCAAACCCGGCGGCGGCAATTCTAGAGATCTTTAAGGGAAGGAAATTCAACTTGACCGGTGGCCCTGCCGCAACTGAGCTTACAACGCCTACGGGTGCCGCGATGCTTGTCAATCTGGCACCAGAAGGCAGCATCGCAAACTACCCGGGCATGATGCCGGAAGCAGTAGGCTATGGTTCCGGAACAAAGCAGTTTGAAGGGTTTGCCAATGTGGTCAGGGTGCTTCTCGGGAGCTTGAGCAGTACTACAGGTAATGCCAGTGCCATGCTCAAAGACATGGTCTGTGTCATAGAAACCAACGTTGACGATGCCTCAGGTGAATTGATGGGAAACGTCATTGACAGCCTGTCGCAGATGGTAAAGGACGTTACTGTAATCCCGGGCATGACAAAAAAGGGGAGGCCATCATATCTCATTAGAATTATATCTGAAAAAGGCCAGCTAGATGACGTGCTTCAGTTGCTATTCGCAGAATCCGGCACTCTTGGTGCAAGAGTCCAGGAAGTGGAGCGCATTGTTCTGCCCCGTACTGTTCTGACTGTGCCCGTGACTCTGAGGGACAACACCTTTAATGTCCATGTAAAAGTGGCAAAGGATCCTCTTACAGGCCGTATCATTAGCGTCAAGCCGGAGTTTGAGGATATCAAGATAATCGCATCAAGGATCCAGATGTCAGTCAAGAGGACAATGGAAATTGTAAATGCACAGGTGCTGGAAAAAAACAGAGAACAGGACCAACAATAGATGATAATAACAACTCGGACGGAATCATCGCTGGCCAGGCTAGTCAAATGGTTTTCGGAAAACGCCGGCGACAGTGCATTGGTTGCGCTGTCAGGTGGAGTAGACAGCGCCGTGGTGGCACTGGCAGCTCAAATAGCGCTTGGCAGAGGTGCGCTGGCAGTAACTGCAGACTACAAGACGCTTTCTCAGGAGGAATTGGCTACTGCCAGGCAGGTAGCGCAGGAAATTGGAATTAACCACAAGACAATTCAGTACGACGAGCTGGAAAACCCGGAATTTGTGAAAAATGATTCTATGCGCTGCTACCACTGCAGGACAGAGCTCGGCGAACACCTCGCATCCGAAGCAAGAAAATCAGGCATCTTGCTAGTAGTTGACGGCACCAACATGGACGACCTTTCAGACTATAGGCCTGGGATAAAGGCGCTGAGGGAGCATGGCGTCCGGAGTCCCATGGTCGAGCTTGGCTTGGACAAGGCAGAGATAAGGAGGATAGCAGAGGAGCACGGCCTGTCAATCTATGACAAGCCCTCAAACGCATGTCTGGCATCTAGGATCCCGACCGGCACCCAAGTGACATACGAAAAGCTGATGAGGATTGAAAGCTCGGAGCTTGTAGTCAAGTCCATCTTTGGGGTTCGTCAGGTGAGAGTCAGAGACCATGGCGACATTGCAAGGATTGAAGTAGGCAGGGACGAACTTGGCAGGCTCTTTGATATAGAAAAAATGGCCCTGCTCGACGGCAAGCTCAAGGAGCTTGGATTCAAGTACGTTTCCATCGATGCTGCAGGTTACAGCCCGGGCAAGCTCGTAATGGCGAAAGATGGCGGTGGTGGTGGTGGCAGCGATGGCTACTAGCTCCAATCACAACATCTACTTCGACAACGCGGCTTCTACACCCGTAGCAGACGAAGTCATTTCTGAAATGCTGCCGTACCTGAAAAACCAGTACGGCAACCCATCGTCAATCCATGCGTTTGGCAGGGAGACTACCAGGGCCATACAGCTTGCACGCAAACGGGTGGCAGGCCTTGTCAATGCCTCATCCCCAAGAGAGATAACTTTTACCTCTGGCGGCACTGAGGCCGACAACCTTGCACTCAAAGGTGCCGCCTTTCGTGCCAAGAATTCCGGAAAGGGAACCAGGATTATTACGAGCAGCATAGAGCATGATGCAATACTTGAGCCCTGCAGAGATCTTCAACGCATGGGCTTTCAGGTCACATACCTGCCGGTTGATGCTGAAGGCATGGTCAGGCCTTCGGACCTAAGTGGCGCCATCACGCCAGACGTGGCACTTGTAAGCATCATGTACGCAAACAATGAAGTCGGCACCATACAGCCGGTAAAAGAGCTGGCAGCAATAGCCCATGAATCAGGCGCGCTATTCCACACCGACGCAGTCCAGGCTGCAGGCAAGATACCAATTGACGTCAAGCAAATGGGGATGGACATGATGTCGATTTCGTCCCACAAGATAAACGGACCAAAAGGCGTGGGGGCACTCTATGTCAAAAGCGGGATAAAGCTCGAGCCGCTGCTGCACGGAGGAGGGCAAGAATCGACACTTCGCTCCGGCACTGAAAATGTGCCGGGGATAGCAGGGTTTGGAAGAGCTTGCCAGCTTGCCGGCGAAAGGATGCAGGCATACGGCCAGCGCGTCGGGGAGATGCGCGATTA
>DATEIL010000274.1:0-9765 GCA_035279085.1 Nitrososphaera sp. | reverse complement strand
CACTTCATTTTATAATATCTGCTCTATGAAAATATTCTTCTCATCATTATAATAAAGATTATAAAAGGAGGTAGGGGAGATTTACTCGTGAAGCCGTTATCCGCTGTCGCGCCAGTAATTACGGCCGTTCTAATGCTAAGTGTCTTGCCCAGCGCTTTTGCAAACGATATGAATGGATCCCTTGTACCTCAAAGTGACATAGGAGAATCTCACTATATCGGCGTCAAGAATATTACCCTGCGCTACCCCGCCAACAGCGCTGTTTCTCAGGCATTTGCAAAAAATAACTATGCAGACATCAGGGTCCCGTCTTTTAGCATCAATGGAACAACATCCAGCGATAACCCCGCTGTAATCAGCGCCATAACCGCTTTCAATAGAGCATTACTTGACGTAAAGAGCCCGACCCAAGTATCATCCATCAGGCTGGCATTTACCGCGGTGGTCAAGCCTTCGGATACAAGCGCGCTCATTTCATACAAGGTCGAGGCGTTTCCCACAATACAAAAGTTCGTCCTGAGCGAAGGCAGCTTGGAAGGACTCAACAGCAAGATCGTGGATCTTGAGTGGAGGGCCATTAAAGTCACCGAGCCGATAATGATGAACGTGACTGGTTATGGAGTTATAGATGTCAACCGCCCGATCGGCTTGTTTGAAAAACTCTACCCCGACCTTGCGAAAGATGTAGAGGCTTCGCCAGGGGCAGAAATATTCAACAGCCCTATCCTCGACTTTGCACGGTTTGACCAGAATATGGACTCTTGGCACTTTCTCTTTGACCCATCAGGCAGCCTCGTAGAGACATCATCTGCCTTCAGACAAGAGGGCAGCGCAAGAGTAGTCTCTGTCTACTCACTTGGGGAAAGCAGTTTCCGCGAAGGGACTTTTGAGGCGGAAGAAAAGGATGTCGATGCCACGCTGTTGGGCGTGCCAGTTGCCATACACTCGCAAGTAGCCGCGCCAAGCGGCCAGATTCAGATAGCGGGCTTTTCCAAAGTGGACGTCAGCCAACCCGCAGCAGAAATCGCATCAGTTACGGCTGACGCGCCTGCAGGAGCTACTACTGCGACAGGGGGCTTCCCAATCCAGGTCCTGTTGGTATTTGGCGGCATGATGGGCGCAATAGCCATATTCATACTGTGGAAAGCAAGAAAATAGTAGTAGCAGGAGTAGTCGACGACGGCAGCTTCCTCGCTGCTGACTTAACTTTATTTCACAAGTCGGTACATATAATATGGATCATAACGCCTATTATCCAAATTACGGAACTTTTTAGGCAATGAGGACAGAGGAGGAGGCCAAGTACGAGATCAATGAGAGAATCTACGAACTCTATGATGCAGGCATCCCGGTGGACGATATTGCCGGCCAGCTCAAGACAGAGATCGGGTATGTTGTTTCTGTCCTCAATGGCGTCCAAGTAGAGGCCAGCTAGTCATAATAGATCCGAGCCAGCTAGCCCTCATCCCGGAGGTAATGGCCGGCGTCTGCGATTGTTGTTATAGTTATCCTCCCCTTTTGAAGCAGAGATTTGCCGGCAAACCGCGTACGGCCTATGCCAATGGCTTCTTGTGCCTCATTTAGCATTATCACCAGCTGGTTTTCGTCAAGCTGCCCTGAAGCAATGGTGATGGAATCGCCCATCACATCCCTTCCATAGAGAACCAGCTGGCTGGCGGCATCATTGAGCGTGACATAGTACTGGTTTTGTTTCGCATGCCGGGCAAAGATGTCAGCCCCGGCAATAGTCGGAGTCATCCCTCCCTTTTTTTGCAGTTCGGCTATGACCAGTCCCCCGTATTCAGGTTCAATTTTTGATATGGCATGCTTGAGCGCGCCTGATACAAGGCAGATCTTGTTTGGGCCAGAAGATGATGCCTCTGTCGTCGCAATCATGATTGACTTGTTCTCAAAGTATTCGTATACACCCCACCTCGAAAATGCACGCATTACAAGCGTGTGCTCGTCCCGGGCCAGCTCTCGAAGCTTCATGGCTTCAATTGAACCTCAGCTTGGCTATGAAAAACCCAGTGGTATCGTGTAGATGTGGATAGAGCCTCCGCGTGTTTTTCATTTCGCTTCCAAAGTCAATTCCTTCAAACTGCTCAAGGCCCTCAGTTCCAAATCCCGCAGGCTCGACAGAAATAACGGCGGCATTGCCGGGGCTTTGCAGCAGCGAGCTTATGATAGCCTCATTTTCTTCGGGGGCAAACGAGCAGGTAGAGTAAACAAGGATGCCGCCTGGAGCCACTGCAGCAGCGGCTGCGACAATTAGCTGTTCCTGTCTGCTGGAGCAAAACTCCACGTCGGCTGGCGCATGGCTGGTCTTGCGGGTCGCGTCCCTTGCAATCACGCCTTCGCAGCTGCAGGGTGCATCCAGCAGCACCCGGTCAAACTTCATACCTCCCAACATCGCGGCATCACGGCCGTCGCGTCCAACTACGCACGTGTTTGAGACGCCACAGCGTGCAAGGTTGAAGGACAGCGACCTTGAGCGCGCAGGATTGGGCTCGAGCGCGACTATGGAGCCAGTATTGTCCATCCTCTGGGCAAGCATTGTGGTCTTGCCGCCTGGTGCGGCGGCTATGTCAAGCACGCTCTGATTTGGGCGGGCGTCGAGCGCATGCACGGCCAAGCACGAGCTCAGATCCTGGACATAATAATGGCCCAAAAGATATTCCACAGTCGCCCCTGCAGACATGGGAGCAGACATTATTGAAAATACTTCTGGCAAGACAGTAGGGCCAAGGACAAAGCCCTTTGCGGCAAGTCTATCCCGGAGCTCAGATATTCCAGTTTTTAGCGTGTTTACCCGGATGTATTGCGTTGGTAGCTTTTCCATCTTGGCCAGAAACTCTGGGAGGGCCGGGACGTATCGCAGAAACCGTGTGACTAGCCATTCGTCATAGCCGTACTCTTGTGCAATCTGTCGCGATTCGGCAGAGCCGGCGGGCAGCACCGTCTTCAAGCGATCAAGGAACCAGTAAGGGTTGTCAGACTTATTATTGTATTATTATCGATATCGCCATTATCATCATCGTCGTCGTCATAATTATCTCCCCGTCCCAGGCAGGCCAAGCACCTTGGTTGGAGTCCGGTAATCAGTCACAACGTGGATGCCTTCGTTGGTCGTGACGACGATACTGCCTTCAGGCGTTTCAGGCTCGGGATAGAAAAAGTACGACTGACCCGGCCCGAGCGAATCCTTGCTCTGGATGTCGTCCGGTCCCAGCTCTGCGACAATACCTGTCAGCTCCTCAGTCCCGACGTTGGTAAGCCTGATCCTGTAAAGGATGCCAGAGATGTCGGTGGTGTCGCGTGTTGCGTCAACTTCAAGGGCGTGCGGCTGGCGGGAAAGCTGCGGGTAGATGAAGGCAGCCGCCAAGACTGCAGCACCTCCGATTAATGCGATCATGAATGACCTTCGCAACCCCAGTCTATCTGGGAGGCGCGATTATTAAGATTATTACGCAGCGTCTTCGTGAATTCCCCTGCTCTTTATGTATTTTACAAGCGATTCAAAATTCTTGCCGTCGACTTTGTAGTATTGCCCGATTTTCTTGATGGTTTCTTCGTCGAGTGTCTTGCTGTGATCCTTTGTCTTTTCATGGTCGGCGTGAGGTGTCCATCTCATCCAAGCGCAGAGACCAAATCCTAATTCATAAGGGTTCTTTAGTAGTCTTTTTGTACGACAGTTCTAGAGCAGGATGCTCAATTCTTGCGGAACATGGCAGTCCTCCCGGAGCACTTGGCAGCAGGGCCTGCTGAAATCTGTAGGTCTCGGCTAGCGCTTAAAAGCCTTGATGCCCAATCTATTACGGGGCGATGCATCCGGACGACCTGAAGACTATCTGGGAGTGCCATGACTGCGGAAGGAAATTCTTCTACCATTCGGACATTGCCAACCATGCCGGGGAATATCGGCACTCGCGTGTCGTTTCCAGGGATTATACGCGCAAGAAAAAAGGTGCAGAGTTTTTACGGAGGCACTTTTCACTTTCATTTAGGATAGATGGTCGGAAAGCCAGGATTGAAATTGAGTGTAAATATTACCCCGCACGGGAGTCCCTAGAATACACAAATGTGACCTACAGCGACCGGAAACTACAGGAAATGATAGAAGGCAGACCCGAAATGATGAACAGGGTCGACAGGTATCTAAGACAGTCGTTCCAGACAGAGGGCGAAGGACGTCATCCACCCATGGCATAGAATTGCACAGAAATCCCCGCTCATTAACTCTCGCGGAAAGTAGCGGACATTATCTTATCTTATCTTATCTTGCAAGTCAGGCCCTTCAAGCCGGATGCGGGACATGACAAACAGGGCATTTGTGACAGCAGTAATTAGAACAATAAGAATAACACCTGTCGCAGCAAAATCGGCTGCAAAAGAGGGTTGCGGTATGAGAATATGAGGAATAGACCTTATCCGGAAGGAGTCACGCTCGACGGCTGGAACTTTTTTCTCTAATCGTTAAGTCGGATGCAAACTAGCGTGAACGCAATGTCAGGAGAAGGTCCACGTGTACTCTGGGAGCAGTTGAAGGGCAAGAAGGTAAAATCAAATGACGGCAAGGATCTTGGTGAAATCAAAGACGTGTCGCAAAATTACATCAGGGTTGAAAGAGGCACGCTAAAGAAGGAAAGGTTCTGGGTTCCTAAATATCTAGCCGATGTATATGACGGCAAGTCTCTTTGGTTGCTGATTGCAGTCAACGATGCAACGGACAAGTACCTTTATGGAACTGAACCTCAGAAAGACAACTACCGGCAGGATTTTGAGCGATTCAGGGCTACACCGTACGGGCAGAGGGCAGTCTATCTGCCAGACCTTGACCAGAATGTAAAGCTGGACGAGACAGAGCGGCATTTTCCGAATGAAGGATACAGGAACATACGCGATCCCAGCTAATCCCTCTTAGTGGCCAGCCCCCAATCGTGTCGGAGCCTGCATCGCGCAGGCGGGATCCATACACACGGGGATACTTCGTCGGGGGTATGGCCGACTCGCAGTTACGTTGGAGGACAGACGTAGCACAGAATGCATGGTTCATGCGGGAAAATATGCAAAACAAAATACGTAAGTAACAAGCAATTTCTTTAAGTACTTCTTCATATAACCTGAATCCAGAGGGTCATTTCACGGCTACCCAAAAGGCGCGGATATTGCTTGTCGACGATGAGCAGGACATTACTACTATTTTCAAACGAGGATTAGAAATGCTTGGCTACTCGGTGGATACTTTTAACGACTCGCAGCGTGCTCTTTCTCAATACAGCCAGGGGAAGTATGACATTATCCTACTTGATATCAGGATGCCAAGCATGAATGGTTTTGACCTCGCCCGTGCCATTTGGCAAAAAGATCCTCGTGCAAAGATATGCCTCATGACGGCATTTGAGATCTATGAAGACGAAGCAAGGAAGGTATTCAAAGATCTCAATAACTATTGCTTTTTGAAAAAGCCAATGACTTCAAAGGCTCTTGTTGAACACATTGAAAAGCATCTGCTGAACGCATGATAACTATTCATCAGAACGATCTCTTGCTCTCCAGCACTGAAGAATTATCGCCCACCATTAAATAGTGTTGGAACGACATTAGTTTGGGGCATTGTACGATACCATAGAAACAGAGGGGATCGGCCGCTGCAAGTGTGGCTCATGCGATCACGACCACAGATCGGAATGCATCGCAGGCAGATGCTACTGCTGCGACTTGGAGGATGCCTTTTCCCTGCTCACCCACCACGAGTTTGAGGAAGCGCATAGTGGCCTTGTAGCAGACGACAAGCGGCTGCGAAGAGTTGCGTCAGCGTAGAGCAAGAAAAAAGTTGCTGCTCGGATTCATGCTGAAATTTACCGGCGTATCCAGATTATGCGTTTACAAGATAATCTGACTTTGTTGCAGGGCAGGGATCCGCCATGAAGTAACTCTCTATTGTCAGAGGCAGAAAAAGTAGTGCGTGCCAGCAGTAACCCTCCTTCTGTTTTAGGCGGGATTCCGCTGAGCAGCCAACCTGAGCAAGTGCAGGACTCTCGGCTCTGTTTGGCCTTGCTCCACCCGGGTCGGCAGTTTCATTCCAGTATCAGAAACCTCAGGCTATTTGCCATCATCGTCGCATCGCTGCACTGACTGGATCTCTTTTCTGTTCCGTCGCCAGCCGTCTCCGGCTAACTATCGCTAGTTCGGGCGCCTGCAATGAGGGAGGAGTTTCCTCTCTTTCGAGTCACCCGCGCGCTGGCTCGCACTGTTGGTTATCTGTGTCAGGTCAATATTTAACCCAACTGCGGAAAATATTCCCGTTCTATTTGGGCGATACTATCCAGAGTATCCGCCTCGGCGTAATCACGAAGAGGGTCTGCGTTTAGCTCAAGAAAAGTATGTCCCCACTTGAACTTGTCCATGATAAGCCTTGCCGTGGCAGGGCTGCCGACAATGTACAGGGCACCTGCCAGCGCTTCGGCACTTGACAGCTTGCCCAGTTTTGCATAGTTCACAGGGTTTGCGGCAAGAAGGGCAGGTAGCCTTCTGCCAATCCCGTGTGCTACCAGTAGTCGCTGATGGTTCAGCACGTCGTCGGCCTTCTCCCAAGAGCAGTCTATAGCGCAGATGGAATCGGCTATCTTGGAGTCGTGCCGGCTTACCGGCTCCCTTGAAAAGGGATTTAGCACTATGGTCCTTCTGCCAATGTGCCTTGCCGGCTCTGCAATATGGAATTTTACAAGCTTTGCGGCAGTGCATTTTGAAGGGTCGTCCTGCCGGAGCATGTAAACCAGAGGCTTCAATGGAATAAGCATTGCCATCAGAGATTGTTAAAAGTTTTTATTCGATCTGAATTCAGCTGTTGGGCGTGTCCTGTCCCGCCATAGCTAGCCTGGCCTTTCCCTTTGATCTAAAGCGCGATCAGCTGGAGGCGGCTGATGCATGGATAAAGAACGGCTGCAGGGGCTCGGTCATCTTTAGCACCGGCACGGGCAAGACTGAAATTGCGTTCGAGTGTGCCAGGCGGGCGGCGGCTGCGTCTCAAAAGGGCACATTCAGGGTAACCTTCCTTGTTCCCAGAATCGTCCTTATCGACCAGAACGTAAGGCGGTTGCAGAACTACGGAATTCCAGACGAATCTATTGGGGTCTATTACGGCGAACGCAAAGACGCCCGCGAAATAACCATCTGCACGTACCAGAGCGCGATTTCCAACTTTGACCTGGTGCGAAGTTCCGACATGGTAGTCCTGGACGAAGTACACCTAATCAGCGAGAGCGCGATCGAGTTTGACAGGATTTTTGACGTAATCGTCGAGGATCCTAAAAAGGCGATCCTCGGCCTTACGGCAACGATCAACGAAAAGGACCCAAAGTACCATACGATCCTCACGGTGGCGCCACCGGTAAAGAGATACATGATAAAGGATGCAGTCAGTGATGGCAGGCTCGCAAAGCCTGTAGTAATTCCGGTAGAAGTGGACTTTACATCAGAGGAGCGGACCAGCTATGACGAGGCAAGTGCCATGATAAAGGACATTTCCAGAAAACTGCGTACCTACGATCCGGCGAGGATGACCAAATTGCTGATGCGCGGAGGGGCCAGGGCTTCGATGGCAAAGACGTGGTTTGCACAGGTCCGCCGGCGCAAGGAGCTGCTAAGTAGCACCCGGCAAAAGCTTGACAAGGCAGTCGAGCTGGTCAGGAATCACCCAAAGGAAAGGATCATGATATTTAGCGAAACCATCGATTCGATCCAGCAGCTAAAAGACATGCTCGAGTCTTCCGGCGTAGATGCCCGGACGATACACAATGGAGTCAAGGCAAAGGAGAGGACAGAGATCCTCGCTTCGTGGGGGTCGGATTATTTCCCGCTGCTATCTGTCCACACGCTGGAGATAGGCTATGACGTTCCTCACGTGGGCATCGCGATAATAATAGCAAGTACGTCAAACATGAACCAGGTCGCGCAGAGAATAGGCAGAGTGGTCAGAAAGGCAGAAGGAAAGGAGCATGCCCTAGTCTATGTAGTCTATGTGCGGAATACAAAGGACGACAACGTGCTCAAGGTGGTCAAGGCAGCCATTGAAAAGCAGAGCGACAAACCCGTCTTGACTAGCAGGACAAGAAGGGAAAATAATAGCAGTAGTAGTAGTACTAGCAGTGGCAGACCAGCACATGGTCAAAAGACAATAACAAAGTTTTCATCTTCATCATAATCTCAAATCAATATCATTACCATTATCATTATCCTAGGCCAAACATGTCAGCCGTCATTATCCCTTCAAAGTGGTCAAGGTACGAATCCACATCCATTTCCGCCACCTTGCCCATATCCGTGTTTATGATGTAGATCATGTGAAGCCGGGCATTGAGTATCTCATCGTCTGTCACTGGAGGATTCATGTAATACCTGTCGCAGAGTTGCTTGACAAGACGAATCTCCGAAGGACGCCTGTCCCGGGGCGGGCGGCGGAAGAGTTGAGGAATCGGTAGCACGCTGACCGGAGTCGTGGCCAGCACAAACTGGTTTGAATACTTGCTATAGCGCGCTATTTTGCTTGCAATCCTGGCGGCATAATAACCGAGTGGGTCGAGCGCGTGTTCCGGCGGGATAAAGCCGGTCTCGATTTCAACTATGGCCACACCCTCTCCCTTTTCGGCGTAAACGTCGCAGACCAGTATGTCGGTAAGCTGCTTTTCCACGTCGACGCTATAGCCGTAGCGAATGAGGTGTTTAGCACAGACGAGTTCCATCGTGGAGTGGTTAATCTTCACAAGGTTCCGCTTGTAAAGCTCCACCAGCCTGTTTCTAACAAAATCCATGCGCTCTATGATCTCCGGAGGCTCCCCGGCTGACATCTTGTCCGATAGCGCGGTCACGTCTGCGACAAAGCGCGGTAAATCCAAACGGCTGGTATATCTCGGATAGTGGCTTTAAAGTTGATGATGGCACTGGCTGAATGATCAGTAACGTTAAAAATCAGCCGGCTAGAGGTACCAAGGAGGAGTAGTAGTAGGCAGGTAAGAAAAAAATGTCATCCCTCTTTTCAAAGATAAACAAGATAACAGTCCTTGGATCCGGCATCATGGGTCACGGCATAGCGCAGGTGTCGGCAATGGCAGGCTACACCGTTACACTCCGAGATATTGAAATGTCGTTCCTTGACAAGGCGATGGAGAAGATCAGGTGGTCGCTTGACAAGATGGTGGAAAAGCAAAAGATGACCAAGGAAAACGCCGACTTGGTTTTCTCGCGGATTACACCCGTGGTCGACCTGAAACAGGCGTTAGGCGGTGCAGACTTGGTTATAGAAGCAGTGCCGGAGGACATGAACCTAAAGAAAAAGGTCTATTCCGAGGTAGACGCGGCGGCCGAGGACAAGACACTGTATGCATCAAACACCAGCACGCTCCCGATTTCTGAAATGGCCGCCCTTACAGGCAGGCCGGACAGGTTCATTGGCCTGCACTTTTTCAACCCGCCGCAGCTGATGCCACTGGTAGAAGTCATCCCCGGGAACAGGACCGACCAGTCGCTAGTTGAAGTGGCGATGAGTTTTGTGAAAAAGGTAGGCAAGCAGCCCGTCCTGTGCAAAAAAGATGTTGCAGGCTTTATCGTCAACCGCGTCTTTATCCCGCTTGTCCACGAGGCCGCATACTGCATGGACAGGGACGGCGCGTCAATGACTGTCATTGATTCTGCTGTCAAGTTCAGAATGTCGTTTCCGATGGGGATATTTGAGCTCGCAGATTATACGGGGCTTGACGTGATTCA
>DATEIL010000273.1:0-3461 GCA_035279085.1 Nitrososphaera sp. | reverse complement strand
TTGTCGAATTGCAATGATGAAATCATCGCTCTGAAGAACCGCTGCGGAAAAGGGGGCGTGGTAGATTTTCATAGGATCGGCCACGGGCGGAGGCTGACTGAGGGAGATAGACTAAAGACATACCAACCACATTATGTGGTATGGACGAATCGTTTACTCCTGACGAAGAGCTGGTCCTGCTTTTCTTAAAAAAGCATGCCAATTCTACAGAGGCTCAGATCGCCGAGCATACGGGACTGAAGCAGCGAGGGGTGGTAAAACGAGCACTAGACGGTCTCGACACCAAGGGAATGCTTAGGCACACAGATGATGCGGACGAACGGTATTATGTGATTCATGGCCGCTAGGAAATGAATGCGCGATGTCAGGATCTTGCCCTAAAGTAAGTCTTCACTCCTAGTTCTGCATTGATATACCTCAATTCGATCTTTCCTGCATACGCTAAAATGAGCATCGCACTGTTGAAAGCAATGGTGTCGCCCGGCCATGCGATGTGCTCAGGATACATGTGCTTCATGATCTCTTCTTCAGTATACGCATACTCTCTGTTTGATTCAAGAAAGCCCTGAATCCTGTGAATTATCGGATCCTCGCTACGTCCCTTTTCAAACTCACTCTTGGTAATAGGCATCGAGAATGATAGCTATTACGGGTTAATTAGTCAACCAGACGATAGTAGCATCAGATTCTCCGCCGACAGGATATAATGGAAGCGCCCCATCAGTATAATCAGAGCATTGTCTTATGTAGTTGGCAGCATATAGTATAACATGGTCTTTCGTCTTGCAGAGTCTATCCATCTACTTCTCATTTACATCGCATTTAGTTCGATATTTCTCGCTGCAGGTATCGGCATTTATTATTTCATTCGGGGTAAGCTGACCTCTAAACCATAAACGCGCCCTGTGCAACATGCATAACACATCCTTCCTTCAGACTATTGAAGCGCGGGATAGTTTTCTTTAACTTAAGTATGATGGGTGTGTTTGATAGGTATGTCACAAACATCAAATGCAGCAAATAGATACAACGACGGAAATCCAGATGCAAGGACGACTCAATTGCGAAATGCAAAAGTCGAAGAAGGACAGATTGCACAGCTGACCAAATCACGGTTCGAGAATCTGACAGTGGACATTCAAGCGAAGCTGAATAACGTCGCATAAGAAAAACGGTAGCACTTGGCAAATGCTACTTTTATCTCTCTAATTTGCAATCGCTCTATTTGAAAGTGCTGACACTAGGTTGCTAAAGCTGATGGCGATAATTCAACCAACCTTAATTTGCAGATTTCACACGCACACTGCCATTCATTCTCACAAATATCGCAGGCTCCTGTCATCTGGTTGCACTTTGCGCAGTTGTGACAGGTTTGCGGCGGATTACCGCATTTCATGCAAATGAATGGCAGTTCGCGCTCTAGCTATCAGGCGGAGTCGAGTTCACAAGCCGCGATCCGAATCGTCGCTTGTGCCTTGTTCCCTGTGTGCAGCTTGGTTGTGAGCGTTGGCATCTCCTGCTGTATTAAAGCGCTCACCGCAAGTGTCGCAATTGTATACTATCTCCGCGTCGGCAGACTCTATAGACATGGTTTCAATGCACACTCATCGTATATACAACCTTGTAATTCGAATCAGTCGATCGACTGTGGCCAAGTTTGCTGCAAACATACTCACTACTTTGACATTTCAATTCGTAAATTGCAGAGTTGGGACACCAAATTTGGTTCAGTGACAGTGGAAAGGTCGTACTCTATCAGTTATTGAACTAAGCGTCCCAAGCCATAAGTCGCTTTCTATCAGCGTTGAGATTAATCTCTCCCGTAATCGGCCTTATCTTTCCAATTTCTGATAACTGGTTTTGGAGAATTGAAGAGCATGATCGCTTACTCCGCATGAGTTTGAACTTATAATAAAGGCGGCGATTGTGCTCTTTGGTATCTAAATGATCAATATCCTTGCTTTTCAGTCTGCCGAATCCTCTCTGGTTCCATGTCCCATTAAAGCGATAGATGCCATTCTGTAAATAATATACATCTATAGCGGAGTTGACTAACGAGAAATCCCCTAAAATGTCAGATTTAATGTCCAGTTTCTTGGTAACACAAACCGAACCGGTAGCAAAAGCAACAATATCCCTCTCTATTGCATTATCAGTGATAAAGCGGTAAAGCTGGGCTCTGGTCTTTCCCATGATAGTTGCAATATTACAGGATTGAAGAGATTGCCAATTACCCTATTGACTTTTTGGCCAGTCTTGCCATAGATGGAATTGAGAATAATCTTTTTTGGCAGTTGCAATGGGTCTTTTTGCTTCTTTAACTCTAATCGCTTGTTGTATAGGTTTCTCGCTGAATTGCTTGTATAGATAATAATCGGAATCTGGGATAAACTGCCAAGAATCCCGGATTCGATAGTTTACTTCATCTCCGCATGCTTTTAGCTCGTCCAGAGTGACGTAAGTTTCGAATTTACCTGACGGGAAAATTAGGTTGCCATTAACTCTGAAACACAAAAGTGATAGATTTGCATTATTGTCCTTCTGCGAGCGCGTCTATCGGCTCGCCAGTCGGCAGCGGAGCGTTCCTGTCTATCTTGTATTTCAATAGTTCCGGAAAGTTTATTCCGACAATGACATTCCGACCTGCCGCAACTATCTCTGATTTGGGGATGTCAAATCTGTAATCGTAATGCCCAAACACTACTATCTTGTCATCTGTTTCTTTTACAACATGGCCTACGTGGTCTTCATTGTTTGTCCTTACACCCTTGTTGAACAGCGACTTTGGATATTCTCTTTCATAGCTTGCCAAATCAATGTTTTCTACTCTTGTCCAGGGGTCTTTCGTCTCCTTTCCAGTCGGAAGGGGTTCTTCTCTGCTAACTTTGTACTTTTTTGCTATATCGTACATTGGAAGGTCGATCAGGACATTGCCGCTAGTAAACCTAATTGCGGATTTTGGAATATCATATCTGTCATCTCCGCCGCCAAATACCACTATTTTGTCTTCAGTCTCTCTTACCACGTGTCCAATGTGAGGCGAATCAATGCCCTTAACACCTTTGTTAAAATATTTGCCTGATGTCATGGTGTAGCACTACGTGGATGTACTATTTAACGAAACATTTCATGCCAAAGGTGGGACCAGTCTGCTCTTTCGGATTTCACATGTACATTCCCATTCATTCCCACAAATTTTACATACGCCTGTAATCTGGTTGCATTTCGGGCAGTTGTGACACGTTTGCGGCGGATTACCGCATTTCATGCAAAAGAAAGGCACAATGACTACTCTTATCCTACATAGTCTCAATCCGCCTTTATACTTAAAGCTGCCTATTACTAGTGGGATAATCGTGATAGGCAAAATTGTCATTGTGGCAGCTGTCCTAATCGTTGGAATCGCTGTGGCAGCGCTTGTATTCTTTATGCCACAACCAGACGGAATGAATGCTACTAAT
>DATEIL010000272.1:0-5529 GCA_035279085.1 Nitrososphaera sp. | reverse complement strand
ATTGCAAGCTCAGACAAGTCGCGCGCAGCAGACTCGAATGTAAAGACCCTGAGCATCCCAGTTCCCGTATCGACCACCGAGCCATATGCTTTAAGAGATTCAGGATCTGTCCCGTTGGCAGAAATGTCCACCCGCATGTTTTGAGGAATTACTTTTCGCAGCTGCTGTATCGTTCCCTGTGCAATAATCTTGCCATTGTCGACGATGACGATATAGTCGGAGAGCATTTCCGCTTCGTCCATGTAATGAGTCGTCAGCAGGATCGATTGTCCCTTGCCTTTCCACTCGTTAATTGCTGACCAGACTTGCCGCCTTGATACAGGGTCAAGTCCTATTGTCGGCTCGTCAAGGAACAGTAGTTCTGCATCCGCTGCCATCGCCATCGCCACCAGAATCTTTTGTTTCATGCCCCCGGAAAGATTCATCGCGGGTCTGTCGCGCGCATCATAGAGCTCCATCTTGCGGAGTATAGACTCTGTCTTTTCCCTTGCTGTTTGCCTAGATTCGCCCCTGATCTGAAGCCAGTTGTACACATGATCCCATGGCGTAAGCGCTCTGAGCGGCCTTCCCTCTTGCGGAACCACAGAAACCAAGCCTCTAATTTCCTTTGGTTGCCTGACAACATCATAGCCCAATACTTTTATCGTTCCCGACGTTGGGGCAAGCTGGGTTGCACATATCCTCACAAAAGTTGTCTTGCCAGCACCGTTTCTGCCCAGAAGCGTAAAGACCTTGCCAGAATCTACCTGCATTGACACATTGTCAAGAGCTGGCCTGCTAGATCCTTTGTACACCTTGGTAACAGAAGTGGCTTCAATTGCTAGCACTCTGAATGTAAAGTTGCCGCTGTAATGTAGAGCTTTTGTTCAAGCTCTCAAGTCAAGCGCTCTGCGGTTGACGATAGACCGAAAAAGAGAAAGAGAAAATGTTGTTGTGTGCCTTTCGCTTTCAGAAGGTTAGGCTGCCAGCCGTACAGGCATACTAGACTATCATAAGAGTGAGTAGGATCATTCCATGAATGATTGCCCGCTCGAACTTTATGCCGCTGTGTTAAAGCATTTTTTACACATTAAGAAATAGCTCAACAATACATTCTTTTCAGATAATAGTAGATATGCAAATAAGTCCCTTGTTAGCCAAATATAGCAAAGATGAAAAGAGAGTTCATTGTGGCCAAGATCGAAGCATCGCAGGACGGAAGTCCTTACGTTTATGTTACTTTTAGCGATCCAAAGGACTACAAGCCCGACAAGCCTAACATGAACCCGTTTGGTTCAAACAACGTAGCAGCTTTTAGCTCAATGGACGATCTGATGAAAAACCTCCCAAAGGTCATGGCAGGATTCCCGGGCATGATGGGCGGCGTGGAATCGCCTACCATAAAGCTGTCAATGAGGGAATACCAGGACATGGGCATCAAGGTCGGCGACAAGGTATTCATAGAGATCCAAAAGTCAGAGAGCAGTGGTGTATAGTTCCGATTGTTGTACTAGATAGGACGCTTTAATTTAAATACGCAAAGAGTGTATAACCTGCTGTTTGGAGCAGCAGAAGAACAAAGTCAGGGCCGAAGTAAAACTTCCCCTAATACTCATTCATACGCCTTTTGGCCTGAAATTCTTTGACAGAGTGGCAAGGTGGCCAGGGGCAAAGCTGTATGCTGACTTTAACGCGTATCTTATGCCTGCAATTACTGCCCTTGCCATATTTCTGATCGTAGGCTCCCTGATGGTCATGTTTTCCAATGCAGCTGCTCGCGAAGGCGTACGCGGAGTTGGTCCTCAGGCCAACTTGCTTATTCCCGGCATCAACCCCTATCTCCCGATAACATATGGCTGGGCTGCCCTTGTCATAACGATAATAATTCATGAAGCGGGTCACGGCATTGTCGCACGAGTCTATAACATCAGGGTGGACTCTACAGGGATTGTCCTCCTGCTCGGGTTGCCGATAGGTGCCTTTGTAAATATTGAACGAGACGAGCTCAACAGGGCATCGCTTAGGCAAAAGAGCGCGGTGCTGACTGCCGGACCCCTGAACAACATGATTCTTGCAGGGGCATCGTTGCTGGCATTGTATTTCCTAATATCAAGCCTTTCTCCGCTGCCTCCAGATCCCAGCTCTCCACAATTCGGAGTCTTGGTAGTCAATGTAAATCCGGGATCTCTTGCGGATTCCATTGGCATGAAATCAGGCTCTGTCATACAGGACGTAGGCGGACAGCAGGTAAAAACACTTGAAGATTTGGGCGCCCTGCTCAGAGATCCAGGTAATCTTGGCAGGACTGTAGACATTACCTGGGTAGATCCAAGTGGGGAGACGATCACCCGAGGTGCCGCCCTGCCTGCCGCGCCCGAAGCCAACAAGGGCATATTGGGCGTAGGAGTGACTCCAATATCGCCTGATCCTCAGGCAGTACTGGACAGGTACGAAGGGGCATTTAGCACAAACCCGCTCGCGCTATTACTTCCCCCAACTATGCAACAGGGAGCCGTTCCTTATTCCGACCTCATGGCGCCAAAGTACACTTCATCGATATTCGGAGACAATTTCGCGCCCATAGCAAACTTTCTGTTCTGGCTGTGGTTCATCAACTTTAACGTCGGCATTTTCAACGCTCTTCCGATTGGCCCACTGGACGGAGGTCAGCTATACGGAGCAGTCATTGAAAACAGGGTAAAGTCCAAGATGCTGGCAAAGAATGCCAACTTGATGCTGACTCTCTTGATGACTGCAGTTGTGGTTGCGTCACTGGCCCTGCCTTACATAATATCCTGATAAGGCCTTTCCTAAAACACCGTTGGGAAAGTGAAGGAATGCGCTTTTTTGTTATTGCCAGAGTCAGTTGGCAGGTTCCGTCAACTCTTCGATTGATCAGCCTCTACTTTTGGGCTGTCAAAATTCGGTTGATGACTAATCATTGTCCCACTGAATCATCGGGTGTTGCTTTTGGTTGTTGATTTTTGGTTGTTAGCAAGCTGCCAGTACTATTCCCGCCGCATCATCTTTCTTATTGCAAGCCATGTTGATTGTGCAGGATTCATTCACCAATTATTTGATAACACTGTCAGGGAAAACGGTACTCCCTATATCAAAAAATGCCTAATTTACCCTTGAAGAAAGCTTCGCTGCACTAGGGTTAATTTTCAGCAATATTTTGGATGCAAAATATTAGATTAAATGTATAAGTACAAGCTGCATTTTGTACCCTTGAAGGGTGGCGGGATTAGCGTCTCTTGGACTACCTGTGCAAGGGTAGCGTCATCGGCTTCCTAGGGCGATGGACTCTGGTTTCGTATGCCCGCCATCCTTCTTTAGTTTAGATAGCTAGCAACGGTAGCTGCATGGTACTATTTATCGTTTTTAAAAAGACTTAGCCACTTATTACCTGAGAAGGAGAAAATTCTCCTTTGTGTTGAGCGCTGTATAGCCATAGCGGAGGATATGCCAACAACCAAAAGCAACACCCGATGATTCAGCGGAACACTACTCATTGTCTAAATCTTAAATACGTCTTATCAGTCGATATCTCAAATGTCCTATGAGAATATTCGACCTAAGATCGAAGAATTTCTGAAGCGATTCAAAGAAGGTAACGATGAAGAAAAAATGGCTGCTTTGGACGAAATGCTTGCATTTCTAGCTCCGATAATTCAGTTTCAAGGAGACAAGGCAGATCCCGGTGATGTATTGTGGTTTTTGGTTCTAGTGCTCCTGAGCGGTTTAGTGAAAGTTAAGGACAGTCACGACGCCTTAAAACATCAGTATGATAAGGAAATTTCGGAGCTTCGTAAGAAATTGGCATCCTTGGAAGGCGATGTCAAAGTCATCCAAGCGAAGGAATTCAAATAGCCCCAAACTTCACTTTTCGACTTCTTTTTGAGCCAAGGCTTGAGCAGGTGAATGGTAAAGACAGAACTTGTCACCCTCAACATACTCCTTCTTGCACTGCGGACAAAAAACTACATATTTTGTAAATATGCCAACCCAATTGATGTCTTTACCACAGTGCTTACAAACAACAGGTCTTTGATCCCTCTTGTTCCAGATGATGGACTTCGAGCAATTACCGCATTTGTAAAGCTCGCCACCCACCCAAATGGCCGCAATATCCAAAACTAATGCGGCCGCGGTCACCACGTTATTCTCCTGCTGTGCAGCTTGACCAGTAAGCGAAAAAGGAAGTGGTTTGAACTTTTCCATGACCTGACAACTACACTTATGATATTTAATCAATTCCTCCACGCGCGGCATTTTGTATCAGTGTTATCCACTTGTTTTCTCCTCTTACCTCAATACCTGTTGCTTCTAGCGGAGTCTTTCCTTTCAATCCCATGTGTGGTTTTATCGCATTGTGGTAAAGCTGTATTCCTTTCAGTATCGGAGTATCCTTCCTTTTCAGCCCGCGCATAGTCTTTTCCCTATCCCTTATTTCGCCGTTCATGCGCTCCATCTTGTTGTTGTTCCGCTGGCCTTGTGTCATAACGCTTACTTCATGCTCTGTGCGCGGATATGCTTGTGTGTAAAACTCACGCTTGTATGCCTCGTGATATGACCTCAGCCCATCTGTGATGATCTTCATTGGCCTTTTGCCTGAAAGCTCCTTTCCCTTGGCAAACAGCCCTCTCGCATCGTGCCTGTGCTTTGTGTCGGCTACCTCTTGGGCTATCCAGTACCTTGTTTCGTCATCCATGAGCGCAAAGACGTATTTGAGATCGCCCTTGACCTTTATCCAAAGCTCATCCGCCCTCCAAGTGTCCGACACACTCGGCTGTAGCTTTTCAACATAGTCTTGCATCAAAGTCACGTATTTTTCAATCCAGTTGTACACCGTTTGGTGTGATACGTCAACGCCTATGAGTTTCAATGAGCGCTTTGTGCTCCTCAGACTTTCGCCGCCAAAGTATAACTGCATAGCAGTTGTCACAGCGCGTGGGTTGTGCTTCATCTTTTCAAACCCGATGTTTATGCTGAAGGTCTTGGTGCAGTTGACGCATAGGTATCTCTGTATGTCGCCGCTCTTGTTCCTTCGTATGCCGTATTTCTTTAGGTTGGTCGATTTGCAGAATACACAATTTTCTGCCGTAGAGAGTAGAGGCTCTACAATCATTTTTTGGGAAGCTAAAATTGTGCTGCGAAGCTCCAGACTGAAAGACACTGCCCATGCGTGCTTGCATACGTTCCCCCGGTAAACGCTGTCAGGACAAGAGCAAATTAGCCCTAATTCGGAGCTGATAACCTGATATTCGCCGTTACCACTCTGTGATTTTACAGAGTAGGTCTTTTCGTCAATTCGCCTAATTGCATCCTTTAGAGTGGCGATTGTTCGACCTTTCATCTCCCTTGCGCTTTGTTCCGGCGTAATAGGCATACGTATCTACCTACGTATAGGTAGTATATGAATCTACCTACCAATAGGCAGATTCATATACTATGGATTGGAAGTTACTTCCAAATGGCTGAATTCCGAAGTAAGGTTAACGAGGCTCGACCTAAATCCAATTCGCTAAGGACTACCATACCAGAGGC
>DATEIL010000271.1:0-12542 GCA_035279085.1 Nitrososphaera sp. | reverse complement strand
CCTGTCGTCAGAATCAGGCGCAGCCAGGCTCCGGAGTATCTTTGCCTTTGAAACTGAAGGATACTTTTCAAGCTCTGTCTCAAGCATGATCGTTCCTTTCCGTTCGCTGACCAGGCAAGCTTCGTCCTCTGTGGTGATAATGACCTTGGCGTTAGAGACCGCGGCTTCTGCTGGAGACATTGAATCAAACCTCAGGTTCATAAGTTTCAGTGCACTTATAATGTTGTAATAAGACCTGCCGTGGACAGTTGCGACTGCGATTTTTTGGTGTTGTAATAGCTCCTCTGTCAGGGGCGTCCCATCAACAGTGTAGCTTTGGTAAAAATCGCTTTTAAAGCTTCTGGATCTAGCTGACGGGCTTGCCTTCGGCAGTATACTTTTTGATCCTAGATGCAGGCTTGGGCTTGCCCTCTGTCGAGTGGGAGGCAGCGGTACTAGCAGAAGTTGAAGTAGAAGCAGCGGTGGTAGGAGTGCTGCTGTCGCCCAGAACCGTCCTGACAATACTATCAACTGCCTTGTCAAAGCTCGAATCAATGTTCTTCTTGATGCCGGCCAGGCTCTTTTCTGCCTGCTTTGTAATGTCTGCCGACTCTGCATCAGCCTCTGCTTTTGCACTCTCGAGGATCTTTTTGGCTTCCTCGTTTGCAAGCAGTATCACCTGCTGCTTTAGGTTCTCAATTTCCTCGTTTGAATGCGCCACAATGCGCTTCTTCATTTCGTCGACGCGTCCATACAAACCGTCCAAATCAGTTTCAAGTTCAGATAACGCACTAACAATAGCGTCAACGGTAGAATGCGAGGTTGGTGGAGGCAGATTTGCTGCCGCACTTTTTTCCTTGGCCAAGCTAGTAGAATTGAATTTGCACTGATATTTAAAGGAACACGTATTCTCTAGGCGGTAAGGTTAAGGATTGCCTGGGCCATGTCGCCCTTGCATTCCGTCAAAGCTTGCATGGCCTTCTCCCTTGATACATTGGCCTGCTGCATCACAAGGATGATGTCCTCCTCCTTGAACGATGGGACCTCCCTCTGCTTCTCTTCAATGTCACTTGCAACGACTTGGAATATCGTGCTGTCCTTTCCCTTCATTTCAATGACCTGCGGCTTGATAAGATACAATTCTTTGGTCTCCGTCTTTATGATTACCTCTTCGACATTATCCATAGTCTTCATGTCAAGGCCCATCTTGTCGAGCATGCGCCTCATTTCGCGGTTGCCGCCACGCATCATATTATGTCTCGCGTTACCCCCTTCTACCTTTTAATCCTTATCAGGTCTCTCCAGCCGGCCCCGCAGCCCTTCTCTGACCTTGACTGCAACGCCCCGGGTGTATTTTTTCATCAGCGGCTCTGCAAGAAGCGATACTCCGACGGCGATGACTTTACCCCCGTCAACTATCGCGACATCCGAGCCTACCTTTATGTTCGAACCGCATTTATCGACATGCCTGCAAAAGAGGGAGCGGCCTTCGCTGACAAACGGAACTGCTTCCTGCACAGGCGCTACGCAGTTGACAGAAAATGCATTGTTCCGGTCAAGCAAGTATTGAGCACCAAATATCGTGAGAGCGAGTCCACCGTCCGTCCGGAGTGTCGCTACGAGCCTGCCATTGATGCTAAAGTTCTTTATGCGTCCTGTCCTGCGGGAAAATTCTAACTGGAGGTCTGCCAGGGGCAATGCCCTGGATATGCCTTGCCCAAAGAGGGCGTCAACGTGATGAGATATCTTTTCGTGTGTATCAATCGGAAGTGGGTTCAACGAGGATATATGCTGGATTTCTTGCTCCTAATATATTCAATGAATAAAATCTGTGTAACTATATAGTAATCGCGTAGACATATATAGAATCATAGTATTCCCGTCGTTATGGAAAAGCTCGACGACGAGTCCAAGGCACGAGGCAAAGAGCTTGAACACGGCCAAGAGACCAGGAAATTGCAATACACTGGAGGCTCCTCCTACATAGTATCGCTTCCAAAGAAATGGATCCAGGATCTCGGGCTAAAGCAGGGCGACCACGTTATCATAATGAGGCAGGCAAATTCTGTGCTCCAGATAGCGCCGGCGTCAAAGAGGGCCACCAAGGAGCAGCGGGACGCTACAATCGAGGTTGGAAAGGACAACAACCCGTACTTTATTGCCCGCAAGCTGATTGCCCTTTATTTTCTCGGTTACAACGTAATCACGGTTGTCCCGAAGGAAGAGAGGCTGCTAGTCGAGCAGAGGGAAGTCATAAAAAATATTGTCAGGCGTGTCCTCATGGGCACCGAGATAATAGCAGACTCGGCATCAGGAATTACCCTCCAGGTGCTGATCAACCTGCTTGACCTGTCAGTCGACGCCGCCTTCAAGAGAATGCTCCTTATTGCCAAATCAATGTACCGCGATACCCTGCTTGCCCTTCAGGAAAACAATCTCGAGCTTGCAGAGCAAGTGATAAAATCAGACGACGAGGTTGACAGGTTCAGCTTTTACATCGTAAGGCAGCTAAAGATCGCTATCAAAAATGAGCACCTGCTAAAAGAGATCGGACTCGAGGAACCCAGGAACTGCCTGGGCTACAGGCTGATAGCAAAGTCAGTAGAGCGAGTCGCGGACCATGCGGCGATCATATCAAAGGATATCATCGACATGCATCGCCCGCTTAACAAGGACGTTGCCGACAAGATTTCAAACATGTGTGCATTTGCGCTCGAAGTGCTTGATGATGCCTGCCTTTCAATGTTCAAACGCGACTACGAAGCCGCAGACAAGGCTATAGAAAAGGCGCGCAAGATTGACGATTTGGAGAAGGCGATATTGCGCTCCGTGACAAAGCCCAAGGACGTAAATGACCTATACAGGATAAAGCTTATCACAGAGAACGTCAGGCGGGTAGCCGAGTATGCTTCGGATATCGCCGAAATCGTCCTGAACATGACGGTCCAGCAGACTTTGCGAAGAAAGGATTAATTCCGCCTCCTGCTTGTTTTTTGTTGTTACCACAAAATGTCATACTGTGAGCTTTGCGGTCGCCAAAGTCCAGAAAAGCTAAAGGTCGTTGTAGACGGCACGGTCTTTAACGTATGCGTTGCCTGCTCAAAGCACGGCAAGCCGTACGTTCCGCCCAATGCCGCTATAGTAAAGAAGAAGAAAAAGGCCATGCCTGCCCGCCAAGGGTCGCGGATTACAATGTCTGACCAGACGATGCTGGCAGCAGACTTTGCGCGGCGCATAAGGGAAGCCAGGATGAAGCTGGGTCTGACACACGAGCAGCTGGCCATGAAAATGAACGAAAAGGTTCAGCAACTGAGGAAATTTGAAACAGGCGCCCTAAAGCCGGACGAGATACTGGCGAAAAAGCTTGAACGCTTTTTGGGGATAAAGCTCTACGTCAGCATCGACGATGAGACTGGCGAAGGGAGCTAGTAGATGACGGCGCTGCAGCAACAGAAGAAGAAGAATAATAACAAGAAGGCCATACTGATAACATACCCTCTGGAGCAAGCAAGCAGGGAGGCGATATCCCTTGCTGACGCTGTGGGTTATTCCGTTATCAGGGTCGTGACCCAGCGCCAGATAACAAGGTCCAGGTATGGCATAGGCAAGGGCAAAGCAGAAGAGGTAAAGTCACTTGTAGAAGAGCTCAAGCCAGATGTAATAATCTTTGATGAGGTCCTAAAGCCAAGCCAGATGTACAACCTTGCCAGCCTCTGCAAGGTGGAAATCGTCGATAGAGAGCGGCTTATACTTGAGATATTTGAGCTCAGGGCAAGCACTGCAGAATCCAGAATCCAAATCAGGCTGGCGCAACTCAGGTACGAGCTTACCCGCGCCCGGGACAAGGTAAGGCTTGCAAAGAGGGGAGAGCAGCCGGGGTTTTTCGGGCTGGGCAAGTACGAAGCCGATGTCTATTTCTTGGACATCAGGAGGCACATCGCAATACTCAAGAAAAAGCTGGAAAAGGAGGAAAAAAAGCGCCAGCTCTTTCGCACCCAGCGGACAAGATCGGGTTTACCTACGGTGTCGCTTGCAGGCTATACATCAGCCGGAAAGACTACCCTTTTTAACGCCATGACAGGCGAGTGCAAGGTGACGGGGCAAGGTCTCTTCACCACGCTATCAACATTTACGCGGGCAATACAACTGGACTCCGGCTACAGGGTGCTGATAAACGACACCGTCGGCTTTATCAGCAAGCTCCCCGCGTACATGATAGAAGCATTCAAGTCTACACTTGACGAGCTGAGATATGCAAACCTGATCCTTCTGGTTCTCGACATAAGCGAGCCGGTTGACGAAGTATGGAGGAAGTATGCCAGCTCACTGGACGTGATAAATGAGTTTGAAGTGCCCCCGACCCGGATAATATATGTCCTGAACAAGGTCGATTCTACGAGCCTCGGCAAGGCCTTTGACAAAGCCGGGGAGATTGGGATACTTGACACAAGGCGCGTGATTCCAGTTTCTGCAAAGACCGGCCTTAACATGGACAGGCTAAGAGATATGATACAGTCGATGCTTTTCAAAGACAGCACATCCACCAGCAGCGGTAGTAATGCTGCTACTGCTATTATTACCGCCACCACTAGTGATGATGACAAAGTCCCTGTGCTTGATGAGGAAGAAGAGGAAGAGGAGTCCGAAGTATGAAGGTACATGTCCTGAGAATTGGTCATAGGCTCGTCCGTGATGACAGGGTCACGACCCATGCCGCCCTCGTTTCAAGGGCATTTGGAGCCGAAAAGATCTACATGACAGGCATTGACCAGTCAGTGGCAAAGACGGTTTCTGACATTGGCGCAAGGTGGGGCGGCTCGTTTGAAGTAGAGATTGTCCACGAGTGGAAGGCGGTGGCAAGGGAATGGAAAAAGAACGGCGGGACCATCGCGCACCTTACTATGTACGGAGTCAACGTTGACACTGCAATGAAGACTCTGAGAAGAAAAAAGAAAGACGTGCTTGTCATAATCGGCTCTGAAAAGGTTCCGCGCGAAGCGTACGAGCTGGCTGACTACAACATATCCGTGGGAAACCAGCCGCATTCCGAAATAGCCGCACTGACCATTTTTCTTGACAGGATCTTTAGGGGAAAGGAATTTGCAAGGGAATTCGGAGGAGGCCGGCTCAGGATTGTACCAAGTGAAAAAGGCAAGGTCGTGCAGGAAGAGAAGAGGACGACTGCAACTGCAACCAAGTAATCTATTAATTGCTATCAGACAGGCACTACCCTAGTGATGACACTAACCTGCGCCGATCGCCACTTCAGCGAGATGAGGAAATGCACCTCGACTGAGACATACACGTATATGTACAGTTAGTTAGTAAAAAAATAATGGTGCACCATAATTTTTTCCATGTGTGTGTATAAGTGTCATCACTGCAAACCCTTGCCACTGTGGCAACCGGATCTCACAAAGCTTCGCTAGATTGAAAATCAGGCTTTTCTAGAAGTCTCTCGTCATATCGGCCTTTCCGCAGCAAGTCCGACATTGTGATAGCGGCTCTAACTGTTCTCGCTATGTCCTTTTTGAACTGCTCACTATTTTTCGTAGCATCATAGTTGTTCTCAGTGTCCTCTGCATACCACCCTCTGCTCCAACCTACAAATGGAAACTTTGCCAGAACGAAACCCAGCTGCGTCCAGAAAGACATCATTTCGCCGGCCACATGTTGGACATTGTCCTGGCCGCCAGTGATGATGAATGCTGCAACCTTGTCACGGATTAAGATATTGTCATAGGTCGGCATCTGGTTCTGGACGGAATTGAGCCGCTGTACGATCTTGTAGTAAAGAGAGCTTGCGCTGCCCCAGCGAATAGGGGTTGCAACTAGTACCACATCAGCCCAAAGTATCATCCGGTCATAGATCTCAATCATCTGATCCCCTTCGTCCATCTCGGAAATGGAGCAAGGAAATATGCAGGCTCTAGGGTTTTTCGAATAATAGCCCTCGCAATCCCTGATACTTAGCTGCCGTAGTTTGACCATCACCGACTCTGCCGCCAGCTCCGTTCTGGCATAATCCAGTGCATATTCCAGCGCACTCTCCGAGGTACTTGGCCGGGGCGCCACTTTGTCATTTGCATTCGTAGCAGAGATGCCCAATACCCGAACCTTTCGAGACTCCGATCCATTTTGAAGCTTATCTTGCTGGCGCAAGTGCTGTGCCACGGCATTTTCAAGATCGCTGTACTTTTTGTGTGGCCTTGAGACCCGTCGTCCCTTGCGGACGGGAACAGAAGAACCGACAAAGACCTTGCCGTCTGCCACTGCAGTTTCATATGAATCGACACTGTCTCCGCCTTTGTGCGGCGACATGCCATCAACTATTGAATACTTCCACCCGTGCCATGGGCAAGTAATGATGCTCCCGTCCAGCGTGCCCTTGCTCAATGGCCCGCCCTTGTGTTGGCAGATGTTCGAGATTGCAAAATACTTTCCGTCAATGTTAAAGAGCGCGATTTCAAGCACGTTTCCCGAGTGGGTGGTTAGCACAAAAGACTTTGACTTGCCGGGCTCGACATCGCCTGTTGCGCACACAAAGAGCGGGTTATCCATGACGCTACCCTGACAACTCTCTTCCAACCTTATTGCAAATATGGATATGCATGCGCACACACAATATGGAGATTCAATGCCTCTTCCAGTAGCGGCTGAGAGGCTATTGCTGTTTCATAAGTGAGGCTATGGTATGCGCGGTGTCTGACTTTGCAAAGAGCACTTTTACGCTGTCGTCCTTGCGCTTCTTGCCGGGGTTGAGTTCCAGTATGTTCAGCTGTCCGTCAATCAGAAACTCCAGCTGAAGCGACTTGCGGTGTATGCTGGCATTTCTCACTCCAAAGCGCCTGCCGGCAATGCTGTCTTCGCGGGATCGGTCAAGCGCAGTCAGCTTGCTGACGGCATCGACAAAGGCGTTGAGGAGTTCAAAGAGCAAGTCGGGCTTGTCGTCCTTGGCCGTCACTACCGCCCACTTGACCTTGCTCTCCGACATTGATGCCAGAGTGTCAAACCTCTTTACAAATTCGCCAAAGACCGACTCCATCGTCACATCTATGATATGCTCCTTTTCACGGACAAACTGCGAAGTGACTTTCTGGTCGGTAAACTCCATGTCCCGGTATTTTGCATAAAGCAGGGGCTGGCCATATTTTACCACGTATGCTTCGCATCCATCTATCTGTGAGACGATCCGAAGGAAATTGGCTTTTGAAGTCGGGTTCCGAGCTGCGGCGTTAAGCTTTGCTATTATCATGAGTTTGACCAGGTCGTGAATAAAGTCGTCCGCGTAGCGCGGATGATCTTCAAAATCATAGCGGACTTCTTCCACCACCAAAGCCACTAACCTACACAGGCGGTCTGGATTTAATTTTTCTGAAGCTAGCCAGCCTGCCATATATCCCGCCAGCTTGATGCATAACAATTACGCTTGAGCATCAGATATTAGGGCGCAGGGCTTGCCGTCAGAGTATTGGGCAGTAGCCAGGGCGATTTTGCCTTTACTCCTTCGAGTGAGCACCTAGGCCGCAGCAATATCGCCCGGTTTATGCAAAAACACGGAATATCCGGCTGGCGCCAGCTGATAGAGAAATCCACTGAGGATATAGGGTGGTACTGGGATGCAGTCAACAGCGACCTTGGGATAGAGTGGTTCGCCAAATATGACAGGGTTTACGATTCTTCTGCAGGCATCCCCTTTACAAAGTGGTTTCTCAACGGCAAATGCAACATCATTGCAAATGCGATAGACAGGCATGCCAGAACGCAGCCTGACAAGGTTGCCTACATCTTTGCAGGCGAGACTGGCTCAAAAAAGGTGACCTATGGCGAACTTGACACCCAGGTGAGCAGGCTGGCCCGGGCACTTGCAGATTCCGGAGTGGGCAGAGGCGATGTAGTCGGGATTTACATGCCGATGGTTGCAGAAGCATTCTATGCGATCCTTGCCTGCTCCAAGATAGGCGCGGTGCATACCACTGTCTTTTCCGGCTATGGCGCGCACGCCCTGCGCTCCAGGCTGATTGACTCGCGGGCAAAACTCCTGATAACTTCGGACTCGATGCGAAGGAGGGGAAAAGAGATCGACCTTGGGAGCCAGTGGGCCGCGGCGGTACAAGGAACCCAAGTATCAAAGGTGGTCAGCACCACTGGCAATACTGGAGCGACAAACTATTCCGACTTTGTGAAAACAAATGGAAAAGTCGAGACAGAAAGAATGGATTCTGAGGATCCGCTGTTCATACTCTATACCTCGGGGACGACCGGCGAGCCCAAAGGCACGCTTCAGGTACACGGAGGCTTTACGCTGGTGTCCGCCCAGCAGTCTGCGTACCTCGTGGACATGAAACCCGACGACACCTTATTTTGGTACGCAGACATTGGCTGGATAACTGGGCAGGTATGGCCCGTATACGGCAGCGCCATAATCGGCGCCAGTTCAATCATTTACGAAGATGCGCTTGATTATCCTGACGCCGGCACGTGGTGCGAGCTTGCCGAGCGGCACAGGGCGACCATCTTTGGCGTTGCACCAACGGCCATCAGGTCATTTATCAAGAACAACTTGCGGCCCGACCGCTACGACCTTGCATCGCTCAGGATAATTGCGACAACGGGCGAGCCGATAAACAAGGAGGCATGGGATTGGTACTATGACAAAGTCGGCGGCCGGCGCTGCCCCGTGATAAACGTCTCCGGAGGCACGGAAATCGGTGGTGCCATCGTAGGCGCGCTCCCGGTGATGCCACTCAAAGAATGCACTGTAGGGTGCCCTCTGCCGGGCTTTGATGCTGATGTGTTTGACGAAGGCGGCAAGAGCGTAAGTCAAGGCGAGGGCTATCTTGTGATAAAAAAACCGTGGCCTTCCATGACAAGGGGTCTGGTCGGCAACCCGGCGCGCTACAAGGAATCCTACTGGTCAAAGTACAGTGACGTTTGGTACCACGGCGACATTGTCTATGTCGATTCCGACGGGCTGTGGTACATGCGCGGCAGGGCGGACGACGTGATAAAGGTCTCAGGCCACAGGATAGGAACGGCAGAAATTGAAGAGGCAGCCACATCCCACCCGAAGGTTGCAGAGGCAGCTGCAATTGGCAGGGCGGACGACCTCAAGGGAGAATCAATCGTGCTGTGCGTCGTCCTTAAGGATGGGTCCGGCAACAGCCAGATAGAGTCAGAGATAATCGAGACAGTGGGGAGGGCGATTGGGAAATTCGCCCGGCCTGACGAGGTAAGGTTCGTCTCTGAGCTGCCAAAGACCAGGACGGGCAAGGTTTTGAGGAGGCTGGTAAGGGCCAAGGTAGCCGGCCTAGAGTTCTCTGCTCAGGATATCTCAGCCGTTGAAAATCCCGAATGCCTTGGTAAAATATAGCTTGTACATCATGAATATCGCTAGCGATAATATACCATATTCATGGATTGAGAACGGCTTCATTTGCGTGTGCAAATCTTTATTTTGTGATCGGGATCGACTAGCTACGTATTACATATGCGCACAGAAGAAGGCGAAGGCGGCAAGAAAAAGTTCGACTTGCCTGGGAGCAAGGCACACTATGCGCCGACCCTCCAGTTTACAGTTACCCACATGCAGCTTGAAATTGAGCCGGACTTTGAAAAGAAGCAGATCGACTGCCGCCAGCGCCTCGATATTACCATGCTTGACGATGCCGACTCGGTCGAGCTTGACGCGGCCGAGCTCAATGTCAAGTCAGTCTCGCTCTCGGCCAAGCTTGAGTTCCGTACGATCGGAGACAGGCTTGCAATCAAGCTGGGCAGGACCTACAAGTCAGGCAGCTCGATAAAGCTCGATATATCGTACTCTTCTCGGCCGCGCAAGGGCTTTTACTTTATTTCGCCGGACAAACACTACCCCGGCAAGCAGATAGAAGCATGGACGCAGGGAGAATCCACGGAATCGAAATACTGGTTTCCGTGTATTGACCACCCGCAGGTCAAGTTCACAAGCGCCATTTCTGTCGCCGCGCCTGCAGGCATGGTTGCCATTTCAAACGGCAGGCTTGTCAAGACAGACAAGCGGGGCAAGAACCAGGTTTACCACTGGTCCAGCTCAAACCCCCATCCGGCATATCTGACCTCTGTCGTCATTGGGAGCTATTTCCAGACGTCAGACAGGGAAATCCTGCAATACTATGTGCCGCACGACAGAAAGCAGGACGCGGCAAGGACCTTTGAGAACACTCCAGAAATGCTCAAGTTCTTTGAAGACTATCTTGGGACGAAATACCCGTTTGAAAAATACTCTCAGGTGGCAGTCCAGGATTTCGTCTATGGCGGGATGGAAAACTCTAGCTGTACAACTCTGACCCTGGACACCATGCACGACAAAAAAGCTCATCTTGACTTTACAAGCGACTACCTTGTTTCCCACGAGCTGGCACACCAGTGGTTCGGCGACCTTGTGACCTGCAGGGACTGGCAGCACGTCTGGCTCAACGAGGGGTTTGCGACCTACTGCGAGGCTCTCTACTGGGAAAAAAGCAGGGGCTTAGACGAATTCCAGTATTACGTGATGCTTACTGCCGACGACTATCTTGAAGAGGCCGGAACCCGGTATACCCGGCCCATCGTCACCAAAGTCTACAAGCACCCCGACGACCTGTTTGACAGACACACGTATGAGAAGGGAGGGTGCGTGCTGCACATGCTCCGGCACCATGTAGGCGACGGCCACTTCAGGAGCTCTCTCAAGACATACCTCCAGCGCTACGCAAACAGCACTGCGGAGACGGACGACCTGCGCAAGGTCTTTGAGCTGGAGACGGGCAAGAGCCTTCAGCAGTTCTTTGACCAGTGGGTCTACAGGGAAGGCCACCCCGCGCTGAAAGTGCAGCTCACGCCGGACGAAAATTTTGCCAAGATAAAGGTCGAGCAGACGCAGCCCGGCGAGCCATTCGAGTTTGCACTCGACATCAGGCTGGTCTTTGCCAAGTCTGAAAAACTGTATTCATTTAGCATAGCCGAAAAGGAATGCGTGCTGCAAATCCCCGTAGAAAAGCCGGTTGAATGGTTCTCTGTGGACCCGCAGTTTAAGATCCTAAAATCAATAGCTGTCAAGGCGCCAAAGGAGATGCTTATCATGCAGCTCCTTCACGGGAGCACGGTTATCGAGCGCATTGAAGCCGCACGGGCGCTCAGAGATGACTCGTCAGAAGCCGCGATAGACGCGCTCTATTCCGCGGTAGCAGAGGACAAATTCTGGGGGGTTTCAGCAGAAGCCGCAAAGACCCTGGGCTCGACTAGGACGGACTATGCATATGAAGCTCTGAAAAAATGCCTAAAGGCCGGGCATCCAAAGGTGAGGAGGGCTGTAGTCAGGGCACTTGGCGGGTTCAAGAAGGAAGAACTGCTAGGGCTTCTCCGGCCGATGCTGCATGAAGATTCCAGCTATTTTGTAGAATCAGAAGCCGCCACTGCGATGGGCAAGACAAAAAGCAGGCAGGTGATCCCGATTCTAAAAAAGGCGGTAGTAGATGAAGTTAGCTTCCAGAACGTCGTTGCGCAGGGCGCCATTGCAGGCCTCAAGGAATTTGCCGGCGACAAAGAGATCGCAACTTTTCTGGTGGACAAGAGCAGGTATGGAAACCATCACAGGATAAGGGAGGCGGCAACATTTGCCCTGGGCAAATTTGTCCGCGAAGTTCCAGGAGTCTCCGACCACCTGAAGGGGCTGCTGACAGACAAATGGTTCCGTGTGCGCATCAACGCATGCAGGGCGTTTGCAGATTCAGAAGACCCAAAGGCAATACCGGAGCTAGCGCGGGCGGCGGAAAACGACCTTGACCACAGGGTCAGAAGGGTGGCCGAGGAATGCATCAACCTGATAAAGGATGCCAACAGCAAACCACGTGAAGTGGCAGAGATGAGAGAGGAGCTTGACAGGATAAAGTCAAAGAACCTTGAGCTTTTGCAAAAGGTAGACAGGCTGGAAAGGGAGTTCCGCTAGGAGCAGTCTTCCCCTTCCTTTAGAAATGCGGAAACCTGCGCGTTAAAAATTTCCGGCTTTTCTGCGTGTACCCTGTGCCCGCAGTGCTCCAGCATCAGCACCCTGCAATTCTTCATGCGCAAAAACGGCTCTGCAAACCTGGCAGGTATCATGATGTCTTCCTTGCCCCAGATCAAAAGCGTCGGAGAGCTTATCTTGTCAAGCCGGGCCGATAAGCGCGGGGCAGTGGAACTGCCCCGCAGGGCGGATAGGAAGGCTTCTCGGGCATTGGGTTCTGAGAACCTTTGAAAAACTGTGCGCGCATGAGACTCGTCCACGGGCTTTTTGTCTACCGCAAAAAGGGCTTTCCTGACCTCGTCCACAGAGCGGGCGGTCGTAACCTTCAGGTACCGCTTGAGGGCGGGGCTTCCCTTGAATGATCGCGGAAGAGCGCCAGCAGGGCTCACCAACACCAGCCTGTCAACAAGGTCGGGCATGGCGATTGCCACTTCGCACGCAATGTGCCCGCCAAGCGACGACCCTACGATTGAAACTCGGGAGAGATTTAGCTGTTTCAGGAAATCGACAAAAAAGTCCCGGTAAAAGGCCATGCGGTAGT
>DATEIL010000270.1:0-3877 GCA_035279085.1 Nitrososphaera sp. | reverse complement strand
CAACGGAAAATGGCACAGAACATAGTCTGAACTGAAGGTTCCCGTGCCGACAGGGTCTTGAAATCGAATCCAGAATCTACAAGGCTTCGCTCTGCCTAAAGTCTTGCCCTTTTGAGTACGGGAAAGTTTCTGACCCTCATTGGGGGCGAATACTATTGAGAATGCACACACCTATGTAGCGGATTCGGAAAGATTAGAACCAGCTTACGATATTCGATTACACTTGCCCATTGATGACTGATAACAAGAGGATTTCAACAGAGAGATAGAGATCGTCATTTTTCTGGACAACAAAACCCTTAAGTGAATCTGGTATCTGGATTCGTATGTGCGGTGCATCTATAAGATAGTTCTATCTTTTGCTCTGATTGCCGTCCTTGTATTCGCTATCTCATTTCAGCCGATCGAGTCTTGGCAGCAGCAGACGACCGATACGGGATGGCAGAAGTACTCAAATATTTACACAGGTGTACAGTTAGAATATCCTTCAGACTGGGAGTCTAACTCTGAATTCTTGGACTTTATGTACGATGCAGCATTCTTTTCTGAATTTAAAGGTGAAGATGATGTATTTGACGAGCGGGTTGTACTGGTTGTCGAAAAACTTCCCCCAGGCACGTCACTAGGCACGTTCAGCACGGCCATGTTTGAAGAACTCAAGGCCAGCGAAAATCAGTTTGACCCCATAATCGACAATGACGAAGCAGTTCTTGCTGGGCATGAGGCTCGGTCCTTGGTCTATTCTTCGTATGCGCCAGATTACGAGGTATATCTCACTACAAAAGCTATTTGGACGGTCGTTGGCGGCAGGGGATTTACAATAATTGCGCATGCCTACAGTGCCGAATACGAAGAGCATGAAGTAACCTTCAACAGGATCATCGATTCATTTGAAATTACCAAACTAAACCCTGACGGACCTACCACTTCATACACATTGTACAGCGGCAACTCGGACCTGTTTACTGTGGATTATCCCTATACCTGGACAACCGCGTTTGACAGTGAAGAACTCCCCCGGCCTGAAAGCCTTGTATTGTTTTCATCTCCATGGCATGGCTACATGTTTGATAGGGCATCGATTTTGATTGATAATTTCAAAGACTTTGAAATTGGAATGTCACGGTCAGAATACTCTGAGAAGGTAATAAGGGAGATCAGCGACAATACCGAGGCGTTTGAACTCGTTGAATCAAAAGACGTAGAGATTTCCGGTTTTGCGGGGCATGAGATATCGTATCTATGGAGACAGGATGGAGTAGAACTAAAGACAATACAGGCATGGGTACCCATTGGGTCCAGTGCTTTTCACATAACTGGTTCTGCAGAAAACGCTATTTTTGATGACTATGAAGATATTATCAACCACATTATTGAATCGTTCAAGCCAAGAAACGTAGGATCATCTTCATCTATTAGCAACGAAGAACCCGCGCCAAAGGCCATAGACTATGCAGAATACAAAAGCGCTGACTATGGGATCAGGATTCTCTATCCTCTGAACTGGGTTGAGTTTGAACCGGAAAATTTGGCTGTTGGATTTGCCTCTCCTGCAGTGTCGGATCAGGACGAATTCTTTGAAAAGTTTGTCATAGGAGCATCAGACTCTCCTGTTAGGATAGAAATAGAACAGCTAAACAAGGCCTATATGTCTAGCATACAATCGGCGCTGGATGGCTATGTACTTGTCGAATCTCAGGACTCTACACTTGACGGGCACCCAGCGCACTATATTTCAGCGACAGGCAATAGCGAAGGGCAAAAAGTGCGACTCTATGCTATATGGACAGTCGTTGAAAACCGGCAATACTTTTTGATGTTCATGTCAGAATTGGCATCCTATAGCAAGCATTCAACGATGCTTCGAACTATGATTTCGTCATTTGAGATAGACGAAACCAAGCTCGAGACCGGTTATAGGGTGTACGAGAACAAGGGAATGGGCATGACTATTCAATATCCGGGCAGTTGGCAAGTCGAAGAGCGCTCAGCCTATGGCGAGCCGCCAAGAGTGACGTTTGCCAACAAGGATCGCTATCAGTTCCTCACATTGACTGCCTTTGGTATGGTATGGAACTCTACCCTAGACGCTCAGGCAAAGCTGTTGCCAGAAATGCTATCAGGCGGCGATGAATCGTTCCGGCTCGTTGAAAGCACTCGTACAACTCTTGCAGGGTTCCCCGCCTACAAGATAGTGTTTACGCGATACTTGGATGCTACGGATACTCCCAGTGCCGGAGTCCAGCCGGTGGCATTTTCGAGAGTTGCTGATTCAGTGGAGATAAAAACTGCAGTTTACATGACTATCAAAAATGGCATAGTATACAATGTCATCTTTGATACCCTCACGACAGACTATCTAGCTTCCGTTAATATGATGAACAAGATTGTAGAGAGTGTCAAGATAAATCCGGATGCGATGACAAAGGAAGTGTCTGGACGGGTGGTGGCAGATCCATCCAGCTCTTTGATATTTGACGTGCCAGCCGGCTGGACCGCCTACAAATCGAATTTTGGCAATGCAACTTCAATAAGGTTGTTCAGTAGCCATAGTAATAGTTCTGATGAGGAGCTGGATGGCGCTGCTATTGCCGTCAGTATTCATGATATTGATTTTGCAATAAAGAAGGCAGACGAAATGGTTCTTTCAAAGAGTATTTCCTGCGCTATGCCCGCACATTCGCGGATTGTTCAGGCCACCGCAACACTATCGATGCAGATAATAGAGCAGGATTGCGATGTCTTGGGAATCGAGGCAAAAACAACGATTTATTCAATGTATACTAATGATGATTTGATAACAATAAGCCTGACAGCTGATGACGAAGAATCGTTCTTGGCAGCCAAGCCTGCTTTTGAGGCCATGGTTCGGTCGGTTGAACTGGAAAAGTCAATTAATGCATTCCGGTCCAGTGATTATGACAAGATATTTGGAGTTAGTTCGTTCAATCAGACAGTGGCGTCTTCTAGATCTTCGCATGTAGTGAAAATCAGTACAAGGTCGAACATCACAGACTTTGAATTTGACGAGGCCAAAATGTCGATATCATTCAAAGTGACAGGTAAAACCGGAACGGCAGGTCACAGCTCGATTGTTATGAGTGGAATCTTGGCAGGTCCGTACGTTGTGACCATTGACGGCAGCCCAACGGATGATTATGTCATTGGTTTCGACGAGATAACAAACGAAACTGCAGTCACGGTTAGCTATCCCCACAGCACGCATACAATAACCATTACAGGCACGACAGTTGTTCCCGAATTTTCGTCCGCTGTAATGATTGGACTGCTAGTCGTAACAGGAATGATTGCAAGCCTGCTTTACAGTAGGTACAGAGCCTCCAAGTATGAATCAGGTATGCCTTTGAGATGACCTTGTAGAGGCTGCCTGCTCTTACAAGCCCCTTCTTTTTAACCAACTTGTTTAGTACTTCCGTAAATTTGTCAGCGCTTTTTTGGTGCTGTAAACTGTCGGCGCTTTTTCCTGCCTTCTAACAAAATCCTAGATATTGCGGATATCCATTTTGGCGATGCCAGAGCTTGCCATAAACCATGTTCCTTTCCCAATAGGTGCGGCGCTGCTCATGGGTGTGCTCGGAGCATCAATGTCTCTATCGCGAATGGCGGCCTTGTTGCAATTTCCAGTGTGATATCCAGATTCCTTTTTTAATAGCATGAACCATACATGGTAGTAGTATTGAGCAAGTCAGATGTTGACGCATACCCTTCATGCCGTCAGATGGCTAAGAATTTCGTTTATCCATCAAGAGCAACATTATTCGTCTTTACGTTGCTTGCAATACTTGGAATCAACTTCTTTGTAGATTTGGCAGATGGCATTGACAACAATAACCCCTTTACTGGAATTGGTTTGGTA
>DATEIL010000269.1:0-7342 GCA_035279085.1 Nitrososphaera sp. | reverse complement strand
CACTTCTGCGCAAGAATATATCTTCGCTGGCAGCATCATCGCTCCAGACAAAGTAAACACCATTTCCTGAGACTGCCATGTCAATGGAATCGACAGTGCCGGTTGAAGTTAGCTTGACCTTGGGTCCCCATGAAGCTCCATTGTCTGCACTATGTCGAAAGAAGGCGTTTGGAAGCTCGCCTTCAGAATTGTGCTGGATCCATGAGATATAAACGTGTGAGCCAGAAACTAACATAAGGGGGCCTTCAGAGTCTCCGGGATTCCTACTCAAATTCACACTAGGTTTCCAGGTAACGCCATTGTCTGTACTTCTGCGGAAGAGAATATCGAAATTGCCTAGTGTATCGTCGTTCCATACTACGAATCTGTTTGAGCCTGATGCGGCACTTAATTCTGATGAACTTTCGATATCCTGCGCATAGGCATTATCCACAGCTTCCGTGAAAATAACAAATGAAGACAAGAGTAGGCAAATCATAAAGGTGGCTTTGACAACCGACGTGCCGTAAGAGTTCATTGCTGATGCCGAGAATTTGAACAGCTTGCGCACTATTTAAGAACGCTAGGAATAAGACATCTGCATCTTACCTACTTGTTGATTAGTCTATTGCTTAGAGAATGTAACAAATGCCAGCCTAGCCAATATCAGACGATGGATTTCATATATGGTCCGGGTTAAAGTTCTCATCTTATTCACAGAGTTCTGCGCATTATGATTTTGTCGTTTACTGTTCCGGGCTTTTCGTTCAAGAAAATCAGTGTATGACATTTGAGCAAATTATTAAGTAGAAAAATCCACGGGTTAAATGACGTTTCAGACTAAGTCTTCTTAACCATTAACATTACTTATCGGCAAAATAACAGTTGCATCTATAGGTAATACCCCACTTGTCCGATCTAAGTTGAATTAACCTTGATGCTGACATAAAGCGATTCTGGTCTGGTGAATTAAGGTCACCAGAAAATAAGCCAATCCGTGATTCTCTGTCACTGTCTTTTAGCATTTTTCAAAAGAAAGAGATTTGAATCGTACTTTTTGTATCCATTAGTATCCTTAACCACAACCACATATTCAGTAGACCTGATCATTATCCGCGCATCTAATGGCAAGTACTAAACAAACAGACAAGTTGAAAAGCCTTTATCGATATAGTAACATAATGAGAGCGAGCTTGGTTATCGTAGGACTTGCAGTGCTCTTAATTGGCGTAATGCTGACAACAATTTTTTCTTGGAGCATGGCTAGTGCGTCTAGCAATGAAGGAAGGATCGATTGGCAAACATTGTTACCCTTTGGTGGCATAGCTATGGTAGGGGGAGTTTTGATGACAGCTGGCATGAAGCTCAAGGACAAGTGAATTCCCATCACCAAATTCCTGCAATCTCTGATACTTCAATCCGGTGTCAATACTGACATGGTACAATCTTAAGGATATTCCATACACAGATTAATAGTTAGAATACAAAAGCCACTATTATTGAGAAAACGGTGGGCCAGTTCGCTTGGGTTAATCAGCGTATTACTTTCAGGCCTTAGCCTATCTATCGTACAAGCTTCTGCTCAGTCTGGAGGATTTTCCATCGCAGAAACCTCCTCATTTATCGACGAGTCAGGACATTACCACGTCGTAGGAGAGGTACGAAATGATGGTTACTCAAGCAGAATTCACATTGTCATTACGGCATTATTTTACGACAAAAACTATGTTGTAGTTGGAACCAGCCGTAACCAGCACATGGAAGACGAAATATTGGATATTGGTGAAACATCCAGCTTTGAAATAGTCTATTCAGATTCTGAAAAGGCATTTGCTATTGCAGGATATAGCCTCCAGACTATTGCAGGTCGGGCCTATGGTCCTGGCCATCCAAAACCGACTGTGCAAACCTCCACTGGCATCTATGACGAATTTCACCAAGCTCACCCCGGAATCGAGAGCATGGCTCTGACAAAAGTGCAATTTAACGGCGTTGAAGGTGGCGTCTATGATCCCAAGAATGGCAATTGGTCTTCTGTAATGGTTCACGTACTACTGGAAAGCACCGACAATGAGGTGCTCAATTATACGCTGATAATGGAAGTGCGAAACGAATTTGGCATTACGGAATTCGTTCATACAGAACCCGGAAGCATCGAGCCGTATTACGGTTTTTCCCAACGACATTACTGGCTACCAGAGCAGGCTGGAAATTATGAGGTTCGCTTTACCGTGGTAAGTGCTCCAGATAATCATGAATTGCTTGCGCCGGTTCTAGTTGAGCACGTCACGATCGCAGGGTAGGTATGTCACAATTACTTTAGGGAACACGATACACTAAGCAAGAAAACCCGTAAAGCAGCGAACATCAAAATTGAAGGACGCAAGAAATGGGTGACAATCATCCAAACCTAGAGCATGCAAAACTAATCGCGGAAGTCATACGAGACATCAACCCACGGAACCCTATATCCGCAACCCTCACATTCAATCTCTCTCCTGTTCTTTTGCATTTCTAATTCTGTTTGACTGAGAGCAGGTAGCTGGCTCAATATTGGGTCATTTGACTCGATCATTTTGAGAATCTGTTCAATGCCACATTTCGGACATCGCAGACGAACGGTCACAAGAATAATTGGATTACGTTGCCATTTTACCTTTTGGTTCTCATTCGCGGCGTTGATGCGGTGAGAAGAAGAATATGGATATTTGCTGGGTAGGATAAAAGACCGTGCGGAGGGGGAATTCTAGCCTTGGTCAGACATTTTTGTCTCAGTATGCATTCTCACAAATGTCGAGTCAACTATCTCTCCGCTATTGGCATCAACCCAGAAAAACAACTGTTCTTTGTCCTTTGCGAGCGCTAGAATTTGTACGCTGTAGAACATACTCTCCCGATAGTCAATCTCAAACGGCCACAAATAACCACAATAGTAGTCAAGGCCGTTGATGCATTGCCTGATAATTGTATCACGGCCATTTTCAACAAGTATCAGAGTACCGTTATCCGAGAGGTAAACGAGTGGCAATTTTACTTCTTGCTTCTCAAACTCAGAAATAGAAATGTAGGTTGTGTGTCCGCCCAGAGTCTTGGGCACATCAATTGCTATGTCAGCTATTGTGTAGTTAATACCATACACTACTCCTTCGTGGTTGTTCCAATCCTTTAGATTTGCCTCCACAATGCTAATTGCATCATCTTGGCTAATTCTAGCAGACCTGTGTTCCCCCAGGGAGCCCCGTTCATCTACATAGACTGACAAAATAATGACTAGCGAGATGCCTACGGCCAGACCCGCAATTACGGGCAATCCAATACCGCGCAATTAGAGCAAGCTAACGTTGTCCAACTTTTCAAGTTATCTCCAACGAATCATACTTTGCGTTATGTCGTAGTAGCGGTACAGAACGATGAGGAAAGCGTGGGGTTGTTTTTATCCGTCTGTTCCAGTAACTTCGCGCGGGAAATCAGGGCTAACCGGTGGATAATCGCCATGAAAACATGTCTTCTCTGCTTCATCCATTGAATCATTATCGACATAAGTCCACCCGATTAATCCGTCCTCTTGTACTTCGCAGACAAGCTCAAGGGACACATAGTTAGGTGTGGTGTTAATATGCAGCGTCAGAGTATTGATTCCAGATATCTTTGATGGCTGTTCCGCCTGTCGTTCGATGCTGTATACAATTTCGTCAAAAGTCTTGGCTGGACTTCTGACTACCTCTGGTTTCGCATTAGGGTATTTTTCAAGGAAGAGCTCCACTCCCGCGAGCTCGCTATACTCCGAAATGAGTTTCTTATTAGGGAGCATGAAAGCCGGCGGCATCATTGAGGAGAAGAATACGATAAATCCAATTCCAACACCCAAGCCTGCGATCACAGGAATTGCAATGCTGTAGGTCATCAAGACAAGTCTTTGGAAGATATTTTTGAATGTTATGCATCATTCATTGGTGGGAGCTAATTACAATAAGCCATAACTTGCCCCCTAACGTAGTAGCGTCGGATTTTCACGTTCGCTGGAGGGGGATTCTATTTTTCTTGACTGTCCATAAAAAAAATACAATCCCTCCAATATCCTCGTGGATTTGTGCCGCATTTTCGTCATGACTAGACAATGTCCTACGCCTCGATTCGTTGGGAGCGCTGTTCTTACAATTGGGATAAACTGTATTTGGAGTTTTGTCGAAAATGCGTTCGGTAACCGGAAGTTGGAATAAAAGTAAGCCCGACTGAGATTTGACACAGCATTGTGTTGCAACCAGTAAAGACCGGATAAGGCTATCCTAAACTTCGCCGGTTAGCGTTGGCAATGAAGTAAAATTCTGGTACAGTCCCTGACCGAAGTTGGCGTCGACTGGCCGCCCCGACTTGCTTAAAGTGTCAAATCCCTGAAGAGTTATTAGGTTCGTACAATCACACACTTCAGACATTAGGTGCAGATAAAGGAATCCGGGATGGGGAAACCACTCATGAAAGTAACTTTGGCATCTATTCAGATAGCTGCGGCTTTCGCTTATCTTTTCTTCTCTTATGGACTTGACTATGGATCAGGGTTTGCTATGCTGACGAACTCCTTTTTCATGCTTCAACTAGGTGCCGGAGTTGCGATGCTGGCAATGTCTCGCGGGCCCTCTCTGCGCAAACGCTCGCCATTTTGGATTTATGTTGCTGTGTATTTACTGCTGTCCGCACCGGTCCTATTGGCCATGTCAACCTCTTTTTTTTCGGGAAATTCGTTTGGGGATGACACAGAAATCGTGGTGAGAGAAATGTTCTTGGCTTCAATAACAGGGGCGATATCGACATGGGTATTTTTCATAAAGTTTTTTCCTAGTCGGAAACCGCCACCTACGCCAGAAGTATTCTCCATCTAGACGATCAGTTTTTTACAGCTAAGGAAGGAATAATCGTGCATTTTGACTTGACTGTCTATTAGTTCAATTGGTAGAGTGACTATCAGTAAAGTGTAAACTCGGTGCTACAGAGTTTTTCAGGTACTGATTTTTCCATTCTCATTTCCTGCAAATTCGCAGCCTCACTGTTGGAGTATGCAAAGGTCTGCCTTTGAGTATCGTTTGACTCAATTAAGGGGCGTGAGGAGCGTGGCATCGAGTTCCGTCCGCCTCATTCCACCGGGCACGCCAGGCATTGACCTGTCTCATTATGGCCAAAAGTTCACCGGCACTGGCAGTAAGGGCATACTCCACCTTGGGAGGCACCACTCCGTAAACATGCTTTGTGACCAGCCCCTGGCCCTCAAGCTCCTGCAGCCTCTGCGACAGCATGGTGCCGCTGATATCTGGAAGCGATTTCTTTAGCTCTGTAAACCGCCGGATATCTGCCGAGGCCAGCGCATGGAGTATCGGAAGGGTCCAGCGCCGCCCAAGGAGGCCCCATATCGCCCCCATATTCGACGACAACGTCAACTGCTGAGTGTCAGACATCGGGATGAGTCTCCTTCTGCCAGCAGTCAATGCAGTAATCGCCAGTGGCCTGGAATATCTCTGCTCTGCCCGGGCAGGAATCGCAGCGGTCAAAATTGTATTCCTCCTCATCTCTCTCTTCCTGCTGCGCCGGGACGCAGGCTTGGAAGGGGATTATCTCCAGATCCCGCCTCCAAATCCATGCGCTTGCCATGCTCCAACGCCTCCACCCATGCTAGCAGTTCCGCTTTCAAGGACAGTCCCGTTCCCTGCATCCACTATCGCCCTGACATGCTCGCCTGAGGGATTGATTCCACCTACCATGTAGACTATGTATCCGTTGACAGGGGCCAGCGTAACGCTGAAGATTCTTGTATCATCTCCAAGAGAACCTTTTGCGGCAGATTCTGCATCGCTTATGCTGACCTTGACTTTTGACATTATGGACAGCATGACATCCTGTCGCACCGAGTCAGTCGGGACAGACCCTGTCCAATTGCCTTCAGACATGGCACCAAAGTGCCCCGGTCCAAATCCGCCACCATATGCTCCTACTCCTTCACCGCCGCCATGCATCATCCATCGCGCCGGTCCAAATGCGCTGACTGGCCTTGGGATGACCACTGCGGCAACCAGTATTGCGGATGCAATTCCCGCTACGGCGATCGCAATAATGGCCGCTTTCCTGTTGATGCTGTATTTTGCCATGCGGGTCTTTCGGCAAGAATTATTTTAACCATTGTTTACCCATGACACGTAACTTAGTTACTTCACCCTTAATCTAGCACTACCAATAAGCACTTTTAGCAGGTGTGTACCATAATGCCAGTGACAATCATGCCGCGTCATGCACATTACAATAATCATTATCATTATCATCATCACTACCTGCATCTGACTCGCCCGTCCCGCCGACTGGATCCCGGGAATCCTGGTTGTTGAATTGGTCCACGAATACCGCGACAGGGTCTACATAAGGAAGGATGTGATACTCAAACTGTCAGAACACGGCGAGCTCAACCAGAGCAAGCTGATGAGCTACTGCGGCCTCAACAATATCAAGCACAAAAAGATAATCGACGACATGGTCGAAAAAGGGATCATTGTGCGCTTTGAAGAGCCCTGGGGCAGCAAGACCATAATCAAGTACAAGGTTTCGGAAAAGGGTCAGGCAATTTTCCGTGAGATACTGGAGCCATATGAGCTTCTGTTTCCGCGCAGGGAGGCGGACAACCAGCAGGATGATGGGTAACATAGTTACTGCATTTCTTATAACGATCCGGGGGGAACTCTAGCCAGTGGCCGCAGATTCAACAGACAAAAGCAACAAGGGCAGCAAAAAAAACAAGAACAACAAGAGCAGCAGTAGGCCAATAGAGAACGTATTCCGGATAATGGACGAAATAGTCTATCAGCTCAACAAGACAAAAAGGATGTTCATCTGGATGATAGTTTCCATCATAATCGCCATTCCTGCAGTCCATATCATCACATATGCGCTCGTCGGACCGCCGTTTCCATATGGTGGATTTCCCAGAGACAGGTTCGGCGGCCCGCCGGTTGGCGATTTTCCCGGGATTGCCCAGATAATAGTAGTCATCATTGTCGTTGCCTGGATAGCAGTAGGTATACGCCAGTGGTTTATCTTGTCAAAATGGACAAAGAAATACGGACAGTACAAAGAGCTCCAGAAAAAACTGGATGAGAAGCTGGACTATGACGACGATAATGATAATGACGAAGATGACGGTGACAACAATGCAAATAACAATGAGGGGGGCGTTGACGGTGGTGGTGGCAGTGGCCGCCCCACCGATGTCAAGTCATAATCCTTTTTTCTTCTTTAGCAGGCCGGGCAGCCGGTTGACAGTCGTCGCAACCGCTTCCACGCCCATCTTTTTGAAATTCTCAAGCGTTCTTGAGGGCTGGGAGCTGTA
>DATEIL010000268.1:0-2974 GCA_035279085.1 Nitrososphaera sp. | reverse complement strand
TCTGAATCATAAAACGATGCAGTTACGAGAATTTCCTTTACCGGCTTGTCGCCGTCGTTCCGCACTTCACCGAGAACGCGCAGGATTTTGGTTTCGTCAACATAAGAATACTGGTTTGAAAACGAAAATGTCTCTTGGGCGAGTGTTACCCCCGGTCCAGCGAGCATTAGGAGGACGAGCAGCACTGGCAGGACAAGGAACAGCCTTTTTTTCAATCGTAACCGATGGGCAGGCAACGATATTTAAAAGAGCTGCACTCCGATCGCCGCCCCGACCCTATTATTCCTCGACCTGTTCAATGTCCTCGATTCCTACTTGCTTCCACATGGCGACTAGCAGCTGAGCTAGCCACTCTTCTTTTGAAAGCTCGATAACCCGCGTCTTCCCATACCCCTCCATCTTTTGTTTGTACGAACACCGTTATAGCTTCATGTCTGTAACATGAATTACTTACACGCGCACGCATACACACATACATACAAATGCAATACAAAACGCGACATGCTAGGCCCGGACCCAATACGCTTGAGCCATGGTGGAGCGGATCGAGCCAAGTCTGTTGGGGAAAAAGTACCAGCGTATATGAGTATTGGCTAAATTTGCTTTCTATCTCATCGCACATGGGAATTGTTTGCATCCGCTATCGATTACCGTGCTTGTATGTGTCGTCGAGACCCAGAACATGCAGGACATGGAGACGGCTTCTTTTGTCAGCACAGTCTGTTTTGCACATGACATGCAAGCATCTTTAATTTTTCGGATCAATAGCAATCCTGTCAGACCAAACAAACAGTCAGAGAAACTCCGACCTGTCCTGTTCATGCGTCTGCCCAAAAGACCGCAGGAATGTGTATATCCCTCGAAACAGGTCGGATTCTCTGATTGAGTTATGTCCCTCAATAGCTATAGATATTAGTGCCGTCGTCCGTAGTTTGTAGAAAATTTGCCCCCAACAACAGCAACAGTTCTGGCGGGACCCGCGTCAGTCGACCTTGCGTCAAAGATTTCCAACGCCCTGGACGCAAGCCTCGTGATCCCAGAGCTGAAGGTGTTTGCAGACGGCGAAAGCAAGGTTCGATTTCCTGCAGCAGGAGGCCTGTGCCTTGTCGTCCAGTCCACTTACCCGCCTGTCGATACCCACCTCATGCAGGCCATGATGATGGCAAGAAAATGCAAGGACGACGGCGCCGCGACGGTGTGCGCTGTGATCCCCTACCTTGCATATGCTAGGCAGGACAGGCCGTTTCTTGAAGGCGAATTTGCCACTATTTCCCTTGTTGCCAAGCTATTGGAAGCCGCAGGAGTCAGTGCTGTGATAACAGTAGACATGCACAGCAGGACCGGCATGTCCCAATTTGCTCCGATAGTTATCGATAATGTTTCCTCAATCCCCCTCTTGGCAGATTATGCAGGAGGCATGCAACTCCGTGATCCAATAGCGGTGTCACCTGACGCTGGGGGCGCAGAGAGAGTCAAGGAGTTTTCCTCGCTCCTAAAGTGCGAAATGCTAGTCCTCAGCAAAACCAGAAACAGATCGACCGGCCAAGTCACGATACAGGATCCAGATAGAGACTTTGGCGGCAGGGATGTCCTGCTAGTCGACGACATGATAAGCAGCGGAGGCAGCATCGCTGCGGCTGCGCAGCTGCTCCGGGGAAAGGGTGCCGGCAGGATTTATGCCATGTGTGCTCATGCTCTGCTCATAGGCGATGCCTCCAAGAATCTCGCCAAGGCGGGGATAGACGACATCATTTCAACCAATTCCATTCCAAACCAGCACGCCAAAGTAGACCTCAGCAAGTCCATTGCAAAGGCAGTACTGTCACAGTACAGGCCGCGTTCAACATAGAAGAAGAAGAGGATGAGGATGAAGAGGCATCCGTCAGTCCACAATTTTTGAGAGAAAAAGAGAGGGGGAGAGAGAGGGAAAACAAGATGGCGAACATGCAGATGGTCTTTCTTGGCACTTCTTCCGCCACGCCTACTGCGGAAAGAGGCCTTTCGTCGATCGCATTGGCGCGAGGAGGAGAGCTTTTGCTCTTTGATGCGGGTGAGGGGATGCAGCGTAACTTTATCAAAGCTGGTCTCGGCATGAACAGGAAAATGAAGATATTCATCTCGCACATCCACGCGGACCACTGTGTGGGTCTGCTAGGGCTGCTGCAGACTATGGCGCTTCAGGGAAGGGAGAAAAGCCTGGATATCTACGGGGGGCCCAAGGTGCAGGAGTTTATCCGTGAAAACATGAGGATTATCAACTTTGGGCTATCCTATGATGTAGCAATCCACGCGATCGAAGACGACGGGGTGGTAGCAAGGGAAAGCGATTATGAAGTAAGGTGCTGTAGCGCGAGCCACTCGATACCTTCGTACGCCTATTGTCTTGAAGAGTACGACCGGCCCGGCAAATTCAATGTTGAGGAGGCAAAGAGGCTTGGCATCCCTGAGGGAGAATTGTTCGGCAAGCTGCAGCATGGGCAGGATGTTTACCATGGCGGCAAGCTGGTGCATTCCCGACAAATAGTCGGCCCCCCCAGAAAGGGCAGGAAGATAGGAATCTCGGGAGACACTCGGCCGACGGAAAAGCTCGTCGAATTCTTCCGTGGCTGCGATGTCTTGGTCTTTGAGTCAACATATGCGCAGGAGAAAAAGCAAAAGGCGATCGAAAACTGGCACTCCACAGCAGCCGAAGCTGCAACAGTTGCAAAGCAGGCAGGGGCCAGATGGTTATTCCTGACTCACTTTAGCGCAAGGTACGACGAGACCGCTTCCCTCGTAAGCGAGGCCGCGTCCATTCATGAAAACGTGCAGGCCGCGGAGGACATGAAATCGGTAAGCATCCCATACTTTGACTAGACAGAATGAAAAAAAGAGAGGGAGATGGATTTCAGCTTGTAAAAGTGTAGACTGGATCCACAAAGTCGAGGAATATTCATAAGCGCATGGCGCGAAGATCAGGTGATTGTTCTATAAC
>DATEIL010000267.1:0-3093 GCA_035279085.1 Nitrososphaera sp. | reverse complement strand
AAGCCATTCAAAATTTCCAGAAAACGCCCGTCAAACTGGTCGATGAACTGCCATTCGTCTATCAGAGTCTGTCCCAGGTCAAAAAAGACAAAGGGCAGGACGGCTGTCGTCATCGCCATATTCTCCTGACGATGTATCCAGACAGCTTTTGAATTTTTCTTCTGGATGCGCTGGTGCTCGATATACTTTAAATAGCGTTTTTTATCTCCACGCGCTGTCTCTACAAGATGTCATGGAGCAAACGTGATTATGACATTATCGTTGCAGGCGGCGGGCTTGCAGGGCTAATTGTCGCTTCTTCAGCCTCTTATTACTCACACCAGTCAATCAGGATTCTGGTGATTGACCGCAACCCGATTTCACAGCTGGGCAAAAAAACTGTGAATGGCTGGGTCTGCGGTGACGCTGTCGGCAAGAATACTGTCGACTATATGACGGAGCGCATCAAGATCAGCTGGGGCCATCCGGAGATAGAGCACCCTGTAAAGGGAGTACTTGCCTACTCACCTGATCACGAGACCGGAATATCATTTGACGGCGAGGGATATATCCTCAACAGAAGGATGCTTCCGTTGCGCCAATTCAATGACGCGACAAAGGCGGGAGTCGAAGTGAAGGACCAGGTCGCGCTGCGCTCCCTCTTGATTGAAAATGATAGCAACACGGTAGTCGGAGTGGAAGGAGAGGACCTTGTCACAAAGACCATTTTCAAAAAGACTGCAAAACTTGTGATTGACTGTACCGGAGTGACATCTGTCCTCCGGACCAACCTGCCCATCAGGTCGTTTATCCAAAAGAGGATTGACCGCGATGACCTTGAGGCCACAGGAAGGTACATCTACAATTTCGATCTAGCCAGGGACGACAAGACCTACTTTGACCCCGACTACTGCATAATCCACCTGGACCAGACACTGGCCCCGGGTGGCTATGGCTGGGTGTTTCCAAAGGGCAAGAGCAAGGTAAACATCGGACTCGGAGTCCAGCAAAAAGCATTTGATGCCAGGAACAAGCAGATGGGCGTCCACCCCGACCTCAAGACTCTGATTGATCAGTACGTCGTGACCAACCCAGTAATTGAAAACCCGACGCTTGCGGACGGGGCGGAGGATGATGGGAACGCCTGGGGAACATGGCAAGTATCCGTCAGGCGGCAGAACGATTGCCTTGTTGCAAACGGCTACATGCTTGTTGGCGATTCGGCATGGATGCCCAAGCCGCTTGATGCAGGCGGCATCGGACCTGCAATAGTCGCGGCCACAATCTCCGGCAAGGACGCAGTGGAGGCGCTGCAGGCGGGCGATTCTTCGGAAAAGGGCCTGTGGCAGTACAACAAGCATTTTATCAACGACTATGGCTACAAGACGGCCGGCCTTGAGGTATTTCGTCGGATGCTGCAGGGGCTTACCAACGAGCAGATCAATTTCGGCATGAAGCATTTTCTGTCAAAGATGGACATTGACAAGATCACAAAGGGCGAGCATCCCGAGTTCAGCACGGTCGACAAGCTGGGCATGATAATAAGGGGAGCCACGAACAAGAAACTTGCAGACGACCTGCGCCACTGTGCGGGCATGAACAAGGTACTGACGGACCATTACTATGCGTACCCTGACTCTCCGGAAGGTTTTCCCGAGTGGAACAAGAAGCTCCAGGGCCATCTTGCTCAAGCATTTGCCAGGTACAAATGACATCGCGGTATGTTTCCTTTCCGGTCAGCGAAACAATAGAACTCAGAGAACTCTCTGACATCAGGCGGGCAGTAGACAGGATGGCAGAGTCATACGCCGCCCGGGCAAGCACTTCGACTTTTAGTTACAGGATCCTCCTGCCCCGCGGGGAAAAACTGACGGGCAAGGCGAAAAAGCTGGGGGTTACGTTGCAGGCAGAATTCCTCCTTGCATTGCGCAAGAGAAACCTGCCACCAAAGGTGCAGGATTTGCGGTACGTCCATGACGAAACCCACTATGGCTGGCTGCTGGCAAGCCCTACAGTCTTTGAAGAATTTGAGAAAAACAAATAGTAGTGACAAAAAAGGGGCGCATACGTCACATATCTTCCTCCCCTCTCTCCCCACTCATCTACTGCGGCAGGCTGTCGCCCGCCGGCGCCCTGTCATCTTTTTCTTCCTCTCCCCGCCCCTTGAACCGCGACATGGAGAATGGCTGGTCCAGCTTCATGGCATTGCTCAGGATGACAGAGACAATCAAGCCAAGGAGCATTCCCCCTACAATGTCCGTCGGATAGTGCTGCATGACGTACAGCCTGGTGATCCCCATCACTACGGGAAAGACCCAGATAACATAGCCAGCGATTCTTGACCGGTTGTACAATGCAAAGCCGGCGATAAATGCAAGCGCGGTAGTACGCGATGCGTGCCCTGAGGGATATGACAGAAACTGCGTGCCAGGGGCGAGGCTGTCCTGCTCCAGGCTAAAGTTTTCAGGGAAATCCGCCGGTGGGCTGAAGCCGTAGGGAGGGATGTGCCTGCCGACTACCGGCTTTATGTACATAACGAGCACGACTAGGACTACCAGGGCTATGAGAAATATCATGCCCACCTTCCGCGTCCGGCGGATAATTATGAGCACAATCCCAATGACAAAAAGCGTAGTTGCGTCCCCAAAGCTCGTGACAATGAGCATAGCGGCATCGATTGAAGGGTTTCCTTGCAATCCCTTGAAGTACCTGCTGGCACCATCATCCATTGCAAAGGTTGCGCCGGATGCCACGAGGGCGCTGAACCCCACAAACGCCCCGATAAGGACGGCGAAATGGATGGAACGAGTCCGTATCATCCAAGGCGGCCGGACAGTCGATGGCGGAGAAGACATCGCCGACAATAACTATCAACAGAGCTGATGCAATTGCGTTTAACTGTTTTGCCTAGCACTACTACTGTCGCATAATTGAAGGGGTTGTTGTTGTTATTGTTGCTGGGCTGTTGCCGCAGTGCGAGTAATGTGGTGTGAATTCACTATAATTTTGCGTTACAGTACGGGCACGTTTTTTCTTCTTCAGATGGAGCGAAATAGGTCGTCTCGCCGCAGGCTCTGCATCCCACCTGATCCAGCGTCCCCCATAGTCTATAAT
>DATEIL010000266.1:0-5144 GCA_035279085.1 Nitrososphaera sp. | reverse complement strand
ACCTTTTTCTCCTCGTCTTCATAAATTTCAAAGGCAGTCATTAGACAGATTCGGGCTTTTCCGTCTATTTGCCATAATGCACGAGCGAGCTCAAAACCGTTCAAACGCGGCATTCTAACGTCAAGAATTATCATGTCGTAAAAGCCTGGCTTAAAATCAGAGAGTGCTCGGTCGGGGTCGGTAAACCCGGTCACAGAAAAGCCGTGATATTCTAATGCACGACTAAAGGTAGCCACAATATCAGCTTCGTCATCTACCAAGAGTATCTTTGCATTTTTAGTCGACAGTGAGAGTCAACCTGTTCAACATGCGAGGTTGAATTATTTAACGTAGATGTATGTTAGCTCAGTTTTTTATTATAAATAGTGATGACACTCAAGCAAGCAGGCTTCTTTCTCGTTTGACCATCGGGCTTTGCGGCGGGTCAAAATCGTGGTGTGATATCAATGAGAATGCGTCTTCTAGGTCGCAACAATAACAACTGCCGTTGATGCAATCATATCTTTCTTCATGGTCGCAGAGCCCGCACTTGCAACGAGCCACGCCGTCATCTGCATCATTGACGAAATTCGGCATTGTATGTGTAGAGTCGCAACTATATTTAATAATCACTTAACAAAATTCGGCTATTTATTTATGAAATATGAAATAGATCATTTCATGGCGGACTGATGGCCGTCAGTGAGCAGCTTGCAACTTTTTCTTCACTGCGCCACAGATTTGAGTAATGCTAAACGGTTTCTGTAGAATTTCGTCATGCGTAATAACCGTCAGATTAACTGCAATGTCTTCGGGCGCAATTTCATAGGCAGTCATGATAATCACATTTAGGCTCGGTTTCAGCTCTAGCATCAGGTTAGCTAGCCTACTGCCACGCATCTCAGGCATTGCCAAGTCCGTTACAACAAGTGAATACATTTTTGGGTTGTCTCTAAAGACCTGCAAGGCATATACAGGGTTTGTAAATGTGTCAACGCTGTAACCCCATTTTTCTAGCTGCTTGCGAACAATATGGCAAATATCATAGTCGTCGTCAACTACCATTATCTTTTGACTGCTAGCCAATCTGATGAACAAAGAATAGCATATTATCTCGGGCTAATAAAATGTTCCAGAATAATGCTCTACCAAGACATGAACTCAGTCCATGGCGAACAACCAGTGTGGTATCGCTAGAGACAATATTATGTTAGACCAGGGCTATCTTCTTATGATCCGTTTCTTGTGAGTTTGAGCTCGCACGCACAAGCCTATTAGTGTGCGTTCATCGGATTGGATCCGGCGCTTGATTAGCGTCAAGGTCCACGAAACTCTGTTGAGCTTGGCTATATGGTATTCACATGGATATACTGCAAAGGCACTCTCCATTCTTCCCTCCTTGATTTTGCAGCCACAGTCAAATTTCTTTGAACGAAATTGGGTGCGTTTTAGGCTCATTGGAACAGCATGCATCTCCTGGACATGGTTGGACTTTGTATATGCAACAACTACTTCTACTACTAATAATACGAAAGGTCAAAATGCGTTTATTAATTGATAGTAACATAGATTACTCTACTCGTCGGGACGTAGGAAGGGTTTTCGGCAACTCGAGAGTCAGATTTCCTTTTTTCCGCAGTGCTTTTTTCACGGAAGGCCATAGTTGCCAAGGTTAGCGGTTAATTTGAGATCTATCTAGCTATTTCACAAATGCCTGCCTGCCCGCTTGAATCAAATGTTAGGTGTATGAGGATTCAATTTACCGGTGAATCACCAAAATATGGCTCCAACTTGGCCCACGAATGCTGTGTATAACATACTCGTCAGATTCGGCAGTTGCCAAATGCGGCGTATTTTATGCAGGGAAGCTATTGAAGTCGTTTTTCGGATAGTTGCTGACGTTATGGCAGGTTGGGCATTTTATGAGATTAGATTGCCCCAGTCGATTCATGTCAAATCGCCAGTCAAGGATATCAGTTTCTAGCATCGTGCCACACCGTTTGCATTTGACCATGTAGCGCGATTTTTCTGTCATAAATCAGGAAAACATGTTTTCTATTAAGCATGTGTGTCGATCCTTTGAGCATACTTGGTCTATTTTTCCGGAAATTCCATGCAATATGGATCTTGTGTATGTAGGTAACAATAGCATGATTGGATGCTCTCTGTGACTGTGTATATCATTTCTGGCCGACACTTGTTTATTTTTTCTATAGGTAGTCCACCTCAAGAATGGCTGCAATCCCACACATTGGATAGGCAGAAAGAGAGGTTCCTTATACACAAAGCGAGGGACGAACGAGTTAGGCTATCTCATAAAAAAGAGAGAGGTATGATTAGAGGTCTCTTCTGGCATCTTCCGCCGCATCTTCTGTCTTTATTTTTGCCTTGTTCAGTGTCTCAGAGCTCGGCTTTCCTTGCAGATGGTCCTTGGCTGTCTCGGCCTTGGCTTCAACATCCTGAGTTGCATTTTTCATGTCCTTTTTGATATCTGTCATCACACCTGCGATCCTCAATATGCTTTAAGAGTAATTTAGACAATAAAGCGCGACACTGTCTACATTTCTCGTTATGAACGAACGATATCCTCTTCCTGTCGTCTCTGGTCTTGAGACTTCCCGTGTCAAGCCGGCCGGCGCTCGACATAGAATTGTGAGCTCGCACAGTAGAGGAGAGTGAGGGAGTAGATTATTCCCATGAAGCTCTCCTTTGTAGATGCTGTCAAGATACCTGACATGTTTTATGACTACCTATCCACACTGTAAAAGAAACAATTGCAACCAAAGCAAATGGCAATTGAGCTACTAATCGAAGGAATGGAAGAAGGTGGTTTGAGGCTTGGCAAGGTGACCTATTCGTTTCCAAATTGCATCTGTTCAGGGCAGTTGGCAAAAGTGCGCCGATTGATGGTGGAGGCGCCGTATTTGGAATGGGAATGCAGGAAATGGCCAACAGCGTTCGTAGCAATATCACCGCACGAAATAGCGCTTCCCATCGGGAGTTCCTTCCCGCTTCAAGACGCATATGCATGTAAAGGCCAACAAGAGCCTGTTTCTTTTTCTAGGATGGTATATAGAATTGTACTAGTGATATGTTCCTGTTACAGTCTTATATCGCCATTGTGGTGTAGTGCATCAGGGCAGTTAGTGTCAAATGTCATTATCGATAGTTGATGATGAGCCGGACATCACTGCGGTGTTTTGCCGAGCATTAACTCGGTCAAATTTTCGGGTTACTGCTTTTAATTCTAGCAGCGAGGCACTGGTTGACTTTAAGGAGGGCTCTTACGACCTGGCCATAATGGATTTTAAAATGCCAACGATTAATGGCTTTGAGCTTTACGAAAAGATGCATTTAATTGATAAGCGCATGAAGGTCCTCTTTATCTCGGGAGACCATGCGCATTATCGCGAAAAGATGCTCAGTCATCCCGAGTTGGAAACGAGCCATTTCATGGATAAACCTGCATCGCTGGATACCCTAGTCAAACGCATAAGGGAAATCCTATTGCAAAAGTAGGCCAAGAAAAAAAGAGCAGTCGCGCAATTGGGATCAAATCTGCAGGCATTAAAGGTTATAGAAAATTTAATGGTAACATATTGGCCAAATGCTTCATGAAAACTTCACCATTTCAGGTAATACAGAGCATTGCCATGGCGATCAATGGTATTAACTGCTGCAAATGTGGTGCACGCATCCAAAATGGGTAATAATGCTCTATTCCATATTTCATTACAAAGAGAGGCGAATTATGTACAACCACCATTAAATAGGGTAGCTGAGGCAGATTTATGATGTCAAATCTCGCTAAATCCAAGGATACCGCCTTGACACATTGTAAATGTGATTTATGCCACCATAGTGACAGAATAGAGTGTATTTCAGGCAGGTGCTATTGTTGTGACTTGGAGGATGCTTTTTCGCTTCTGACACTCCATGAATTTGAACCGCCCCAGAGTCAGCTTGTAACAAGAGAGAATATGGGAAAAAAAGTCATTGCGTGGCAATCGAGTGACCACGCAGATGTTCTGCAAGAGCACGCGGCGTGATTGGTTTCTTGACAAAGCATGGCGTACTAAGATTCTTGAATACCTTCCTTGCTTCGTCTTCATAGATTTCGAAAGAAGATAAGAAGCAGATTTGCGCGCTTGGGTCATGCTGCCAGATCGCGCGTGCCAGTTGAAAGCCGTTTGTCCCGGGCATGCGAATGTCGAGGATATGAAAGTCATAATAGTTTGATCTGTGATTAGCCAAGGCCTCAGCAGGATCGTTATAGTCATCAACTGCAAAACCAGCCGTCTCTAGACCCTTCCTCAGCACGATGGTAATGTCTTTTTCATCGTCAACTAGGAATATCTTGGCCACGTCTGTTTTTTCACCTAGGTGCTTAGAGTTAGGTGATGCATCTATTTAACCAATTACTTTGGTTTATCCAAGCAATTTTGCACTACTTTGTTAGGTGCTCACCCATACAGTAACTTGACGCCCTTGGGTATGACTGTGACAAAATGCATGGCGGGATTTAGGCAGTTGTCGCCTATATGGACAGTCGTAAATAGCATAAAGTGCCTCCTTTACAGTGCGGATGGAGCAATGACCCAGATAGAAAAGAAGGATAGCAATGGCAGCAAGAGTCTCCGGATAAAACATGAAAAGGACAAGGCAATAAGAGAGCTAGAACTGATGCATAAGGCAATCGAAGCCGGCGACTACAAAAAGGCAATCCACCACAAGATAATTGCAAATGTTGCTATCGATGAAATGGTGGGCCAAAGCAAAATGGTGGATGAAGAGTAATGATTGCAAAGCATTTCATAGCATAAGTGCTGAGGTGCGGTTGTAGACACCATACCATTACTATTCTTCTTTGGCTGCGGAGAGGCAGGGATCACTTTTCACAACAGAGGAGTGCCAAATGCTATGGTGCATCGCTCCAATACACTGTATGTGTGGCTATACCCGCCGTACTCTAATTTTGGGTGCCAGTCTGATTGCTGTCAAATAGCCTTTCAATCAGACGCTCCTTGTCATTCTCGATTGTCCTTACAACTTCAGACCACTCTACAGAATTCACTTTTGGAAGAGATTTTGTACCTTCGATGAGCCTATGAAGTTCTTCGGTGCTCCGATAAAATGCTTGGGCCATGAGGTTTATCTCGGGGTCA
>DATEIL010000265.1:0-4930 GCA_035279085.1 Nitrososphaera sp. | reverse complement strand
CTGGTTTATCAGCTGTCCGACAGGGCACGCTGAGCAGCTAAGCTGCTTAGGATAAGTCCTGAAAGCATCTAAGGACGAAGCCTTTCCCGAGAAAAGACAGCCTTCCGTAAGGAGAAGGGCGGCTATAGAAGATAGCGTTGATGGGATGGAGGTGTACGCACCAAGCTTCGGCGAGGTGTTCAGCCTGCCATTCCCAATAGCCCAACGCACTATACTGGGATTGCCTGCGCCACCGTCATTGGTGGTATGCCACTGATGGCGTGGCAGCAGGCGCGCCATGATATATTGCGGCTCCGGAAGCGCGCAAAGAACAATTGACCGTAGCTGTGATCCATTGCACGACGGTTGCGTTTTCTTTTTAATTTCATTTGTTCATTATCATCATCTTCAAACAAACATTAAATCAGGGTTTGAAATTCAAACTCAAGTAATCCATACATGTCGATAATATGCATTTCTCACAAGGAGGATGCAGACGGGCTTTGTTCTGCAGCAATTGTGAAGGCCGCTGTCGATGCATCAAAAGTCATCCTTGTCGATTACTCTAACCTTATCACCAAGCTTGGAAAAGTCGCCGAGTCACCGGACAAGATTGAACAGCTTTATGTCTGTGACCTCGGCCTCTCGAAAAGAAATGAAGCAAAGTTTGTCGAACTGTTGGAAAAGATAACTGCTGCCGGTGCTCAAGTCACATACATCGACCACCATGACATCAGCAAGGAGACGCAGGCAGGGCTAAAGAAGGCAGGAGTAACACTTGTCCACACGGTCGACGAGTGCACGAGCGTCCAGGCATATTCAAAGTTCAAGAAAAAGCTGCCCACACATGCAGCGTTTTTCGCGGCGATGGGTGCCCTGACAGACTATATGGAGACAAGACCGCAGGCCTCGCTTGTCGTGCCGAGGTTTGACAGGCAGTTTCTGATGCTTGAGGCCACGTCGTTTTCTTACATGATCTCTGCCAACCAGCATAACGACGAATTTCTGACGAAAGCGGTAGATACCCTGGCGAAAATGAAATACCCGCACGACATCAGGGGCGGATTTGAAATGGCAGAAAAATATGCAAGAAATGTGGCCAAGGCGGTGGAGGAAATCCAGGATTCGATAGTAAAACTGGACAACATTGCGCATGCGCCAAGCACCGTCGAACTGTCCTCGAGCATGGTCGTGAACTTTGTGCTTGGAACATCTGAAAAATCGGTGGCTATGGTATACAAATTCAAGGAGGACATCAAGTCGTATATTTTTTCCATCAGGGGATCCGCCGAATGCAAGATCCACCTCGGACGGCTGGTAAACGAGGTGGCATCATCGCTGGGCGGAAGCGGTGGAGGCCACGACAGGGCCTGTGGCGCGGTAATCCCCAAGGACAATCTTCAGGAATTCATCAAGACTATGGACAGCAGAGTCGGGTAGCAGCAGCTAGCGAAGCTCTGCGACAAGCTCTACCTCCACTGCGCTGTCAAGAGGCAGGCTGCTCATCCCCAGGGCGGCCCTTGCGTGCCTGCCGCTGTCGCCGAAGACCTTGACGAGCAGGTCTGATGCTCCGTTTATCACTTTTGGATGCTCGGTAAAGGTGGGCTCGCAGTTGACAAATCCGGTCACCTTGACTATACGGGAGATGCTGTCCAGGCTTCCAAGTGAGGCCTTTAGCTGTGCAAGGGCGTTAATGACGCACAACTTTGCCGCATCCTGGCCATCTGCGACACTGATGTCCTTTCCCACCTTTCCCCTGAACTTGACCTCGCCGGCTGAAAGGGGGATCTGCCCTGAAACAAATGCGAGCTTGCCCGTGACTACGACGTGAACATACGAGCCTGCCGCCGCGGGGGGCAAAGGAAGTGAAATTCCAAGCGAAGATAGCGTGTTGTCAATCTCCATGATATGATCCGGTCCAGCGAATCTCTATTTTACCTTGTCGCCAATGCGAATATTTTTAAAAAGCATCGTTTCATAGTCTGCTGGTAGTAATAGTAGAGATGGGCGCACATGAAGCTGCTCAGGGCGGTGGCGGAGGAGGATATTATGGCAGAGACATGAAGATCGTGGCCTTGTCCATCCTCGTTATGGGCATCTCACTGGCAATAGTCATTATGCTGTGGGCCTCTTTTGGCCACATCGGTCCCAAATTCTCAGATCAGGTACTAAAGGAACAGCAGACGACGCTTCGTGACCAGTACGGCCTTCCGCCGGCACCTCCGGTCAGCGAAGACGAGGCAGAAACACCCCCATCACTCCGGGGCAAATAACATAGTAATTAATAGCGTCAGAGAAGGTCTTCGTCGATCTTTTCTATCTTGTCGACGTACTGCCGGCAATCGCAGCCCGGCACCAAGCACCTGCCCACACGCAGTAATGAATCAGTCGCCACTGACCTGAAATCATGAACCAGGTGGGTGTGGCGGCATGCAAGGCAGTTCATCTTCCTTCTTTTGTCTTAGCATTGACGCATTGAATATATGTTTTGAGAAGAATCAAGAAAAAAAATCGTGTGCGTGTGAGTGTCTCAGTCATCATATGCCGGCACGAAAACAAAGGATTATAGATGAATCCGCCCCCAGCCATTCACCGTTCATGGCAGATTTCGCAAGGAACTATGAGCGTCGGACTGCAAAGTCCAAGAGGCTGTATTCACGCTCTACCAAAGTGTTTCCAGGCGGCATAAGCCACAACATCAGATTTTACGAACCATACCCATTCTTTGCAGAATCTGCAAGAGGCACCAAGATAACTGATGCCGATGGTAATGCGTATACAGACTATTGGATGGGCCACTGGGCACTTATTCTGGGTCATTCCCCCAAGCCTATCGCAGATGCGCTGGCTTACCAGGCAAAGCGCGGCACGCTCTATGGCACAGTGAACAGACCAAGCGTAGAGCTGGCGGAGCTGATACAAAAGTTGATGCCGAGGGCCGAGATGATGCGCTTTAGCAGTACAGGCTCCGAGGCGACCATGTATGCAGTGAGGCTGGCCAGGGCTAAGACCGGCAGGCGCGTAATTGCAAAGGCGATTGGCGGCTGGCATGGATTTAACACCACATTGATGCAGACTGTGAACTATCCCTTTGAATTTGAGGAGGGGCCGGGCCTTGTGCAGGACGAGGGCCAGTACGTCGAATCAATTCCCTTTAACGACCTGGACGCTTCGCTCAAGGTTCTCGAGAACATCAAAGACGACCTGGCCTGCATAATTATCGAGCCCGTCCTTGGAGGGGCAGGGTGCATAACTCCGGCGGATGGATATTTGCAGGGCCTGCAGGAATTTGCCAGAAAGAATGGCAGCCTGTTCATACTCGACGAAATTGTCACCGGCTTTAGGCTTTCAATCCATGGCGCCGCCAGCCTCTATGGCCTAGAGCCCGACATCTTTACGCTAGGCAAGATTGCGGGTGGAGGTCTCCCCATCGGAATCGTGTGTGGCGATAAAGACATAATGTCGCTTGCAGACCCCATATTGAGGAAGGACAAGGGAGCACGCTGTGCAATAGGCGGAGGCACGTTCTCGGCCAACCCGCTCACCATGGCGGCAGGCCTTGCGACACTGAATTTTCTAAAGAAAAACCCCGGTGTATACTCTAAAATAAACAGGCTTGGGGAGGACACGAGGAAGGGATTGAGAAAAATATTTGTCGAAGAAAACATCCCGTGTGAGGTGACCGGCACCGGCTCTGTATTCATGCCTCACTTTGGCAAGAGCACGGTGCGCGATGCAAGTGACGTGGCCACCTCGGACAAGGCCGCGCTCAACAGGTATCATCTTTCGCTCATGGCGGATCACGGGATATTCTTTTTGCCCGGCAAGATGGGTGCGATATCATATGCTCACGAAAGAGCCGACGTCAAAAAGTTGCTAGCCGCGACCGAAGCGATTTGCAGTTCGGGAATCCTGAAGTAGTAGCTGGCGCAACAGCGCACCCCGGGGCACCTTGTCAAACCACTCCAGGTTCCCGCCCTGCCGGCGACTATCAAAGTCACAGTGAAAACACACAAAGTTTGCCCTGATGCTTTGTCTTTGCTTTGTGCACACTAGATTTGCCCTGACTAGACCCGAAATACGACCGACCTTTCCAGACATTCTTCCAGCAGCTGCCGGCGACGCCAGACGCAAATGCCTGTCGAGGGCTTGCGCATAATTGTCTCCTTTCCTGACTACGACAAATGGAACAGTCCAGGAGCTTCCAAACTTTTGGAGCAAAGTACGACCATCGGAACGTGCGAGGCAGACAGAGGCACGCAGCACAAACTGCCCCAAAGCCATCTTTTCAAGACTCTGAAAAGGTTCAGGGGGCAGGCTAATCCTTATCCTGCCTGAAGGGATTTTGGACGGCGATATCTTTCGATAGTTTCCCCGAGTGTAAATCAGCGGTAGCTTGGATTCGTCAAATTTGGCCGCCAGCACCCTGCCCAGGACCATGATGTGATCTCCAACCTTGTGCTCACGGACCACCTTGCATTCCGCATTTAGTACACAGTCTCGGATCATCAGGGCATCGATGGTTGTGCCAGGGTATGTCATGAAGGCACCGGGAATCCGGAGCTTTTGAAGTTCCTTTGCAGAATATCCACCAGAAATGTTCACGAGCTCAGCCTGGTCTTCCGACGCAATGTTTACCCCAAATGACTTGCCTTCCTTCATGTTCAGGTATGTGGGTGATTTGTGCACAAATACTGCAATTATCATTGGATCGTATGATACCTGCATGGTCCACTCTGCAGCCATGACGTTGTCGCCGTACCTGCTTCCCCTGGTGGTTATCAATGCCACAGTAGTCGCAAAGTACCGATGGGACTTTTCCGAAATCAGGCCCTGCATTTGTGCAGGGACACAGAGCGAGGTGGTGCCTAATCAACCGATGTATTCCCATATGCCATATGTATTGCTGGAAAGTGAGAGGAAAAGGGAGAAGAGTAGATTAGAGGCTCGA
>DATEIL010000264.1:0-7636 GCA_035279085.1 Nitrososphaera sp. | reverse complement strand
TGGTAGAGTCGGTAGTAAAGGACAAAAAACTGGTAATCCCTGTGTCTGCTTATCTTCAGGGCGAATACGGCGTATCCGACCTGTGCATAGGAGTTCCGGCGGTAATTGGCGCCGGCGGAATAGAGCGCATTGTCGAGCTAAAGCTTGACTCTTTTGAGCAGGACGTGTTTAACAAGGGAGTAGCAAGCGTGAAAGAAGCCGTAAAGGCACTGCCGCTGTAACTAGAAGCCTTTTATCCCGTCTGCAATAAACTAGCAGTCGTGCTACTACTAGGATGGATCTTCGCAGCATACTAGACGCGTTTGCAAGCGGCTCGCTCAGCCTGGAAGAGGCTGAAAAGCGAGTTTCCATCCACGCAATTGAAAAGCTGGGCGAGATGGCAAAGCTGGATGTTGGCAGGGAAGTGCGCAGGGGTATGCCCGAGATAATTCTTGCCGAGAGCAAGCAGTACGGCGACATTATCCGCATTGCAACTGCCGTTGTCAGGAAAAACGGTCAGGTCGTCATCAGCAGGGTACGCAAGAACCACCTGGGCAAAATTTCAAATCAATTGCGGAAGAAAGGATTCGCAGTCGAGGTTGGAAAAAACAGCACGACCATGCAAGTCACTGCCAAGTCATTTCGCAGAAACAACGGAGGATTTACGGTTGGAATAGTCGCCGCCGGTACGTCTGACATCGGAGTCGCCGAAGAAGCCCGGATTGTTGCAGAGGCGATGGGCGGAACTGCTGTCGTCAGTTATGATGTGGGGATAGCCGGGATGCACCGGCTGTTTCCGGAGTTAAAGGAGATGATTGACCGGAAGGTTGGAGCCATAGTGGTTGTGGCCGGGATGGAGGGGGCACTCGCGTCGGTGGTGGCATCGATGGTCGATGTTCCAGTAGTCGGAGTGCCTACATCTGTAGGCTATGGGTTTGGCGCCAACGGTGTGGCGGCGCTCGCATCGATGCTGCAGAGCTGTACAATGGGGCTTGCAGTCGTCAACATTGACAACGGAGTCGGCGCAGGTGCATACGCGGCATCAATTGCGAGAAAAAAGATGAAAAGGTAAGGAAGTAAATACTCGCGTTAGGATTTTTTCGCGCTTTTTCAAGTTCCTATTAACGTTTATAAGTGCATCAGATTCGTTGCATCTCTAATCGTTAAATGGTGCATAACTATTGACTTATGTTCAAACATTAAAGAGGATTAGATCTGATAAAACAAATTACCGCAAGAGGGCTGCGCTGCTCATCGGCAGGCATTCATTTGTGACTGTGAAGGTAAGCGATCAAAACATTGCGACTCAGCTGCTCAAGCCTACTCCTACCGGTGACATCGTCGTTACGTCTGTCCACAGCAAGAGCCTTGTAAAGCAGGGCTGGAAGGGCGCATTGAATAACCTTCCTGCATGCTATCTCACCGGACTCATGCTGGGCAAAAAGGCACAGGAAAAGAACGTCCAAAATGTCGTCCTTTACATCGGCAAGGATCACTTTACTTCGCGAGTTGCCGCCTGCCTAAAGGGCATCTATGATTCTGGCGTAAACATCCCTGTGTCAGAGGAATCACTACCGCCTGAAGACAGAGTTTCCGGCGAACATATTGCCGAGTATGCAAAGACCCTGAAGGGCGATGATGAGAAATACAATTCACGGTTTTCCGCTATTCTAAAGAACGGATTAAAGCCAGAGGACTATCCCACACACTTTGAAGAACTTCGGAGCAAACTCTCCGGAGGTAAGCTGAGAGCCTCTGCAAAGGCTGAAAGAGGAGGAGAAGAAGAAGCGGGAGGCGAGGAAGCAGAAAAGGCGCCAAAGGCAAAGAAGGCCCCCAAGGAAAAGAAGGACAAGCCTGCAAAGAAAGAGGCAAAGGAAGAAAAGAAGGGCAAAAAATCAGAGAAGGGAGGAGGAGGTAAGAAGAGCAAATGAGCCGTCAATATTCACCGTCTCAACAACAGCAGGCCGAATGGAAGCCCCGCACTACCCTGGGCAACATGGTCTTGGCCGGCAAGATAAGCTCGATGGACCAGATCTACGAAAACGGCATGAGGATCCAAGAAGCCGAGATTGTAAGGCACCTTCTGCCAGACATGAAGAGCCAAGTAGTCCACGTGGGGATTGTACAAAAGCAGACTGACGCCGGCGAGATGACTCGCTTTAACGCGCTTGTAGCCGTGGGGAACGAGGCAGGATGGTTCGGCATCGGCAAGGGCAAGGCGTCCCAGATGAGGATTTCAATAGACAAGGCAACTAATGCCGCTTTTCTCAATGTCATCCCTGTGAAACTAGGCTGCGGTAGCTGGGAGTGCAAGTGCAACCAGCTCCACTCTGTGCCGTTCAAAGTCCGGGGCAAGGGCGGAAGCGTCACAATAGACATCATTCCAGGTCCAAGAGGGCTCGGGATTGTGGCCGGTGAGAACATCAAGAGCCTGTTGAAGCTCGCGGGACTAAAGGATGCATGGTCAAAGTCATTTGGATCTACCAATACAATGTCGTCCACCACAAAGGCGATTTTTAATGCTCTGAGGAGCACATACAGCGTAGGTTGATGCAGTAAGACATGGCATACCTAGTAGTTAGAATAAAGGGAACGGTCAACATCCCCGAATGGGCCAAGAAAACCCTCGACGGGCTGAACCTGGATAAGCGGTTCAGGGCTACCATTGTGCCCGAAAATGCAGAGTACCTTGGAATGCTGAGAAAAGTCAAGGAGGTAGTGGCGTGGACAAAGGCAGATCCTGCTATTGTAAAGGAGCTGCTCGAGAAAAGGGGGCGCAAGACAGGTTACAAGCCACTTACCGGCTCTGACCTACCAAAAGAGTACAAGAGCATCGACGACTTGGCAACTGCAATTGCTGACAACAAGGTCTCAATGTCAAAGCTGGAAGGCATCAAGCCGTGGTTTGCACTCGGACCTCCAAAGGGCGGATTTAAGAGAAAGACCAAGACTCAATACACGCAAGAGGGTGTGCTTGGAGACGACAGCGAACTGGTCGAGATTGTAAAGAGGATGCTCTAGTGCAGCAAGACTTAATTAAGGTGAAAGGAAAAACGTGGATCAGCAAGTTCCAGCGACAGGAAGGTAAGATGAAAATTTATGGCTACTAGATTTAGAAAATCCAGAAGACAGCGCGGCAGCAGGTATTGCGGCTGGGGCCAGATTGGCCAGCACAGGCAAGCCGGCGGCAGGGGCGGTATAGGCGGCGCTGGAAAGCATAAGCACTTTTTCATGAGAACAGTAATCGAAGAACCTGACCACTTTGGTCACGATGCATTTAACTCCTTCAACCGCAACCTCGTCCACCGGTGGATAAACATCCGCGACCTGGACGGGGTTTTCGCAAAGCATGGCAAGGCCGACGACAAGGGCAAGGTAGTACTGGACCTGACTTTGCTCGGCTATGACAAACTGCTTGGCGGCGGCAAGATAAATGCAGCATATGCGATCAAGATTGCAAAGATCTCAGAGACTGCCAAGGCGAAAATCGAGGCTGCAGGTGGCGAGGTTTTGACCGATGAGCAGCGAAGTACAGAGTGAAAGTCTGATCAGGCGGTTTATCAAGACCGCTTCTGCCTATGTTCCGCAGGTTCCAAAGCCTAAAAGAAAGATATCGCTAACTGAAAAATTCGTCTGGACCGGAATCGCCCTTCTGGCCTACCTTGTTATGGGTCAGATTCCGCTCTATGGCGTAACAGACGATCCAAGGTTTGACTTTCTGGCATTTGCCCGGGTAATCTTTGCGGCACAGCAAGGAACCCTGATGGAGCTTGGTATCGGCCCTATAGTCACGGCAGGGTTGCTAATGCAGCTGTTAAAGGGCTCGGATCTCATCAAGCTGGACTTCAAGAACCCGGATGACAGATCGCTGTTCACGTCGGCGACAAAGATAGTCACCATAATAGTAATTGCCGCAGAGGGGGGGCTGTACGGTGCAAGCGTATACGGTCCTCTCACCGCAGACGAGGCGCCATACGCCATCTATGTCGTAATCAGCCAGCTCATCGGTGCCAGCATAATTGTGATGTTAATGGATGAGCTGGTACAGAAGGGCTGGGGGATCGGGTCCGGTCTCAGTCTCTTTATCATGGCCGGCATTGCCCAGACGATACTTTGGAGCGTATTTAGCCCTGTACCGGCAAGCGACGGGCCCGTGGGAATACTTCCGTTTACGATAGAGTCTATCTCAAACGGCCAGGCCTTTGACGCCGTCTTTAGGGTGGGCCAGCTGCCTAGCATCTTTACACTCAGCCTCACCGTAGGAGTAATCTTGGTGCTCGTGTATATCGAAGGCATCCATGTGGACATTCCTATAGTCTCGACAAAATACAGGGGATTCACAGCCGTCTACCCGATCAAACTGCTGTACACTTCCGTCATTCCTGTCATTCTGGCATCGGCGCTTATTGCAAATGCGGTGTTTATGGGCCAGATGCTCTGGGCAAACTACAATCCGAATAACCAGAATGCTGTCTTTAACTGGATAGCGCAATTCGACCCCAACTCACAGGGCAGCAACCCGACTCCGACTGGCGGCATACTCTACTACCTGACTTCGCCAAGGACCATCGAGGCGACCGCTGCAGACCCCGTCCGGGCATTCATATACGTCATAATCCTCACCGCAATAGTCACCGTATTTTCACGGCTATGGGTTGAGCTTGGCGGCTTGTCGGCAAGAACCGCCGCCCGAAACTTGCTTGATGCGGACGTACAGGTGCCGGGCTTTAGGCGTGCGGAAGGCTCTGTCGAAATCTTGCTCAACCGCTACATCCCATCGCTGACAATCCTAAGCGGTATCATTATCGGGCTGCTTGCTAGCGTATCGAACGTGCTGAACGTCTTTGGAAGCGGCACAGGTCTCCTGCTTATGGTCAACATTATGGTGAGCTATTACCAGACCCTGGTCAAAGAACAGGTCGACACCTACATGCCAAACCTGGCGTCCCTAATTGGCAGAAAACAATAAACGGGCAGTAATTGTCGGCATCCCCGGCGTGGGCAAGACTACGGTTATCAGCCGCGCCGCCGAAATGCTCAACCAAAAGCGCAAGGCTGCCGTAGTCGTATTTGGCACCCTGATGTTCGAGGAGGCAAAGGCAAGGATGGGAATCAAGCACCGCGACGAGATGCGCGGCATGCCGGTGGAAGAGCAGCGCAGGCTACAGGAAATGGCCGCGCAGCGGATCGCCGAAATGAAGGACGATATCGTTATCGTGGACACCCACCTTTTCATCAATACAAGCGAAGGCTACTATCCTGGATTGCCCATGCGACTCCTCAGCATCATGAAGCCCACGAACCTAGTCATGATAGCCGCAGAGCCGGAGGAAATCGCTGACAGGAGAAAGGCCGACCAGACGCGGCAGCGCGACATCATATCAGCAGAGAATGTGCAGAAGGAGCTGGACCTGTCCCGGATGATGGTCGCCTCATGCTCCATCCTGACGGGCGCCCCCTTTGCCATCATACTCAATAGCGATGGCAAGGTCGACGAAGCGGCAGCAAATATAGCAAAGGTGCTCATAGGGTCGGATAGGTAAGAGCGCAATGGGAATCCTTGACGACCTGATACTCCAGTGGCCCATCAGCCCGCAGTATACGACTCACCCGATATTTCCCGACCTGATCACTGCAACCGCGGTCGCAATGATGATCTCTGTCGGAATGAACTTTGCATTTGCGATGCTTCGCAAAAAGACCACCGACATCGAGAAGATGAACAGGGTCATGAAGGAGACAAACGAGTGGCGCAGGCAGTACACGGACGCCATCAAAAAGAAGGACAAAGAGAGGATAGACGAGCTGAAAAAGCGGCAGGCCTATGTCAACAAGATGGCCCTTGAAATGCAGCAGCAACAGATGCGCCCGATGTTTATCTACATGATACCGTCTTTTCTGATCTGGATATTCGTTTTTCCGGCTATTTTCGGCGGCACCGTTTCAATCTCTCCCATTTACATCCCGTGGATAATGTGCAGCGACGACAACGTCCAGAAAGACACGCAGGAAAAGACAAACACAGATGGGACTCCAGTCATCAATCCCGATGGCACAAATGCGCTCGCCGGCCCGTGCAGGATGCCCGGCCAGGTCTACCTGTGGGGCTGGTTCCTGCTCACGTCCTTTGGGTTCAGCGGCATCATTTCAAAGGTTACCAAGACTAGCATGCCGAGCATGACTTAGAATTGTTGTCGTCCAAAGACGGTAAGAAGAATAATAATAGTAATAATAGCAGTAATAAAAAGAAGCAATTCAGCATTGTCATCTCCGGCTGGCCAGCAGTGGGCAAGACGACCATAGCCGGCAAGCTGGGCGAGGAATTTGGCCTTGCGATGTACAACGGGGGAGACATTTTGAAAATGCTGGCTTCTGAGAGCGGCTACTCCACCACCCGGGACGACTGGTGGGACACGGCTGAGGCAAAAAAATTCATGGAACAGCGCAGGAGCGACCCGTCCTTTGACAAGCGGGTCGACAAAAAACTGGCAGACATTGTCAAGAAGGGGGGCGCAGTCATTACAAGCTACACCCTTCCCTGGCTTGTAAAGGACGAGGATTCTGCTAATGTCCCTACTGTTATCAAGCTGTGGCTGCGCGGGTCGCAGGAGAACAGGGCAAAGCGCATGGCAAACCGGGATAGCATCAGCTATTCGGAGGCAAAGAAGATAGTAAACCTGAGAGACGAGGAAAACAGCCGGATTTACTTTAAACTTTATGAGTTTAATTTTGGCAAAGACCTGGCAGTATTTGATTACGTGCTCAACACCGACAAGCTGCCGCTGGATTCGCTTATCGAAGTGTCAAAACTAATAGTAAGGCGACAGATAGACCATGCGAGTAGTAGCAGTAGTAGTTGAACTAGCAGATGACACTGAACCTACCCCAACTGGAAAATCTAGAGCGAGTGGACGACGATGTCACTAACGACAACTATGGCCACTACCCTGACAAGAGGCCAATCGCTTCTCTTCTCGATTACGGCATGATCCTAGTGGACAAGCCCGCGGGGCCAGCAAGCCATGAGGTAGTGGCGTGGGTCAAGCGGATACTAGAGATAGAAAAGGCGGGCCATTCCGGGACGCTGGATCCGGGGGCCACGGGGATGCTTCCGATGGGTCTGGGCGAGGGGACAAAGGCCCTGTCTGTGCTATTGCTGGGGCCAAAGGAGTACTATGCTCTGGCAAGGCTTCACGCCCATGCATCAAGGGAAAAGGTATCGGGCTTGATGCGAGAATTCACAGGCGAAATATACCAGCGGCCTCCACAGCGCTCGTCAGTCAAGCGGGTCACACGCGTCAGGACAGTCTATGAATTTGACTACCTTGAAGACTATGACAGGCTGGTGCTCATGCGAATCCTTTGCCAGGCCGGCACGTACATACGCAAGATAATCTACGACATCGGCGAAATCCTCTCGCCGGGAGCAACAATGGTAGAGCTTCGCAGGACGAGGGTGAGCAACTTTTCCGAGCAATCGGATGGACTGGTCAGGCTGCACGACCTTGCAGATGCGTTTTACCGGTACAAGCAGAACAAGGACGACGATGAAAAGCTGCGGAGGCTCATAAAGCCCATTGAGCACTGCCTGGAGGGCATCAGGGGCATAACCATCCGCGACACGGCAGTCGACGCCATATGCCACGGGGCACCGCTT
>DATEIL010000263.1:0-5400 GCA_035279085.1 Nitrososphaera sp. | reverse complement strand
CACTTGACGCAATACGCTTCCATAGTGCCCGTATGCGTGCGGGGGTAAAAGAAGCTTTCCAATCTCGCCCCGGGGCTATGTCTCAGGAACCAGCCAGTCAACTAGCGAATCCAGCTCCTCAGAGGTTATGGTGACCCTGATGGGGCCAAGGGGCGATTCCTGCTCGTCTTCGATAACTGCCGCTATTCCGGCGGCCGCAGCCTGCTTGTTCAGATAGAACCAGGTGCTGTCACCCGTTCTGTTGTCAAGCAGCATCCTCCGGAGCACCCCCATTGCGGACCTTGACCTTATCTGCTCGTAAATGAGTGAAAGCGGCTCGGTCCCGTGTGCCCTTCCAATTGCCCTGCTACCGTACCTGAATTCCGGGTAACATCTTTCAATTACATTTTCTATCGCCGAGATGACCTTTTGCGAGTCTTCAGACGGGTTCACTGTGGCCTCGACTTTTATCTCTACTTCAGACTGGATACTGGGCTTTCTCATCTTTTCAAATTCCTGCCCCTGGCCTCGCCTATCCATTCATCAACTATTTCACATGCCGTTTTCTTCAACTGCTCCAAAGTCAGCTCGTTGTTTGAAAGTGTCTCGTCTGCAAGCGCGATTGCCTCGCTTATGCCAACTGACAACTCGCGCTTGTCCCTCCCGGCAAACTCGTCGCTTGTTGCCGGTGCGTCCGACCTGCCCCTGTCCTTCAGGTGCCTAAACCGCGTATCCTGCGACGCATGGATTGCAAGTAGCCTGACGTGGCCGGCTCGCTTTAGCACTTCAACTTCGGGTATGCTGCGGATGCCATCGATGACAATGTCGCCGGTCAGCCTGTCCCTGTCCAGCTTTTTCAAAACTAGGTGTGCCACCGCGCCCTGCCCAAGGTCGTCTCTGAGCTTGAGCATAAGCATGCCAAGGTTTGCGTCGGTTGGATCAAGCCCCTGCACCTTTGCCTCATCCCTGACCGCGTCGCCCATGGTGACAGATGCAAAACCCTTTTCCTTTAGAAACGAGGCGACAGTAGACTTGCCTGCACCCGGCATCCCCGTAAGGCACACAAAGAGCCTGCCACTACCGCCGCCACTACTATTATCATCATTACTGGGCTGCAACAATATTCTTCTACTCGGCCGAAAGGTCCCAGTAGTTGGCGTCTTTGAATTCTTCCTTTGGCTTGCCAAGTGCCTTCCATTCCTTGAAGGACTTTGGGTACAGCTTGACGTTCTGAAATCCTGCGAGCTTGAGCGCATAGTATGTAAGGCCGGATAGAGTCCCGACGCTCCCGCAGTATGTTATGATTTCTGAATCGTTCTGAATCCCCCTGTTTTCTATCATCCGCTTCAGCTCATCCGCCTTCCGCAGTATGTTGCCGTTTGACCCTACCATAGTGTAGGGGATGTTCTTTGCGCCGGGTATGTGCTCTGTCAGAAAGTTGAGCCGCTCTCTGGAATCCACCAGGAGCTTGCCCTGCTGCGCCTTGGCAGACTCGACGTATTTTGCGTCCGCGTGGATGCTGGTGTTAATTGCAAGCGAATGGTTGGCCCTTGGAAATTTGTTTGGCTTTTTTTCAGTCTCGAGGCCCGTATCCTTCCACTGCTTAAACGTCATCTCTAGCAGGGCCGTGTTTGCGTGCCCGACGTACTGCAGTGTCCATGCAACCCGCGCAGCCAGCGCACCAAATGTGTCGTCATACACGACGACTGGCATGCCGTCTGGTATCCCGAGCTCGTTGAGGATTGCAATGATTTTTTCAGGTGCATCATTTTCGAGGATCCTTGCAAGTGGCAGTGACACAGCAGTCGGAATATGCCCTGCGGCATAGTCGTCGGCTTTTCTCACGTCAACTACACGCACGGCCTTTTTGCGGATAAGTGGCCTGAGAGTATCTGCGTCGCAAACTATGGGGAGCTGACGCCACTGCTGCTGAGTAGTTGCTGGCTTTAATGACGATGATGCTGATGTCGCAGTCGTCGGCTTTTTCCTCTTGTTCCCTCCACTGCCATTCCCTGCGGTCAAGCAGCGCATTCTCCCCTTGCGGTCTTGGCAGTGAACCGGGAATCGCTGCCATAGTCCATGTACGCGTCCTGATCCTGCTCTGGCGATGGAAGCTGGACCACCTGGGCAAGGGCCGCCTTCATGTCCTCAAGGTTCTTGATGGTTCCTTTCCCGCTGCCCTTTGTCACTGCAGTGACCCACTGGTGCATGGTTTCATTCCCTGCCTTTTGCTGGCGGTAGATCTCGATTATCTTGAGCAGCGTATCAACTACCCTCTTTGCCGGAACCCTCATCACTACCTTACCCAGCTGGCCTTTCTCACCTGCGCTGCCTGCGAGAAGCATCGTGTAGGTCGGAGTCATTGAGCCGCTAATACGCGTCGCGCCGCCAAAAAAGCCGACTGTTGCGATCTCGTGCTGGCCGCAAGAGTTGGGGCAGCCGCTTATCTTGATCGTAGAATCGCGTAGCAAGTCGTCGGTGTCAAGCCCAAGCTCGAGGAACCTGCGCTGTACCTCCTTGGCGAGCCTGTGCGAGTTTGTTATCGCAAGGTTGCATGAAGTGGTCCCGGAACATCCTACTGCAGATGCAATTGTGAGGGCGCCGGGGTTGGCCAGGCCTGCGCTTGCGAGCTTTTCGTAAAAATCCCTCAGCTCAGCCCCACTCACGTAGCGGATTGCAAAGTTCTGGTGGGGGGTGTTTCTTGCGACTCCTTCCGCAGAGTAGTCCCGGATAGCCGAAGCAAGCACTCGGAGCTGGCTTGCGGTAATGTCGCCTGCTCCCAAGGTGACAAAGACCGTAAAGTATCCCTCCTGCCTCTGTGCTACGGCGTTTGTATGTAGCCAGCGCTCAAACACAGGGCTGTCCTTTGTAACACTTTCATTTAGCATGGGCAGTTTTCTGGTCATCGACGTACTTGCGGCCTTGGGCAGCTGTCTGGTCTCCTCTTCGGCATTTACGTCAAACATCTTGGCCGTTGAATATGATGTCGTCATTTCGACAATTGAGCGCTCCTTGAGGACCATCTTTTGGAACTTGTCCCAGCCAGTCTCGTGTACCAGGTAGCGCATCCTGTTCCTGGCCATGTTCTCGCGGTTTCCGTGCCTGTCAAAGAGCCTGACCGTGGCCATGCAGGTGGCAAGCACCTTTTCCTCCGGCGTAAACTCTTCCAGGAGGTGGCCGATAAATGAAGCCGCGCCCAGGCCGCCGCCGAGGTAGACCTTGAACCCTCTGACGGTCTGGCCGTCTTCAGCTTTCCTTACAGCCGGCACTAGCCCAATGTCTGCAACCCTCACAAGGCCGTGCTGGTCGCAGCATGAAAAGTTGATCTTGAACTTGCGCGGGAGGTTCTGGCACATCGGGTTACGAAGGAAGAACCTGGCAATGGCCTTTGAGTACGGCGTGGCATCAAAAGCCTCGTTCGGGCATACCCCTGAGAAGTGGCTGCACATAACGTTTCGGACAGAGTTGCCGCAGGACTCCCTTGTAGTGAGGCCTACTTCGACCAGGCCGCGCATTACCTCGCTTACATCTTCCAGCTGGACCCAGTGCAGCTGGATGTTCTGCCTTGTAGATACATGCGCAGATCCTATAGAAAACGACTCTGAGAGGCCCGCTATCCTGTCGAGCTGATCCGCCGTTATCTCTCCGGCGGGGAACTTGATCCTCACCATGCTATAGTCCATGTGCAGGCGTGAGCCGTATGCCCCGTGCTGCAGGCGGAATCGTCGAAAATCGTCGTCTGAAATCTTGCCTTGCCTGAAAAGCTTTACCTTTTTTGCAAAATTCTCTGTCTCTTCTTCCCTGCCCCATTTAGGGTTGGGCTTTGGAACAGAGACGCCCTTTTGTCTAGGGCGCGCGGTACCGACCTTTGATTTCCCCATTGTACTCTTGAAAAAGTGTAGCTTAAATCATATATTTTTTGTGGAAAGTGGAAGAATTGGCAGGCTGCCAGCCAACCAGCGGCAATTAAGAGCACCTATTGAGAACGCCCTTTCGAAAGCTTTTTAGCGCAAAATCCTTACGGATGTATGTAATAGTATGGCAAAGTCAAAGAAAAAAGTTGCCAAGAAAGCTGCCAAGGTTAACCCCATTCCAAAAGGGTATCATTCGGTCACTCCTGGCCTAGCGGTCAGAAATGCCGCAGCGGCGATAGAGTTTTACAAGAAGGCTTTTGGCGCTAAAGAAAAGACGCGGATGCCGGGCCCTGACGGCCAGAGCGTCATGCACGCCGAGCTCCAGATAGGCGACTCCTACGTCATGATAGGCGAAGAGATGCCGCAGATGGGCAGCCCATCGCCGGAGTCACTCAACGGTTCGCCTGTCAGCCTCTACATATATGTCAAGAACGTCGACAAGGCATTTGAGCAGGCTGTCAACGCTGGCGCTTCCGTAGTCATGCCGGTGAAGGACATGTTCTGGGGCGACCGCCACGGTGCACTGAAGGATCCGTTCGGGCACAGGTGGGGACTGGCGACGCGCAAGCAAAACCTCTCTTCGAAAGCGATGACAAAAGCTGCCGAGGAATGGTTTGCAAAGCAACCGCCGATGCCGAATCAATAGCACAAACTTAAAATCACCTTCCTTTCGCTTTTTTCACTGGCAAGAAAGAAATGGGCAAGAGAACACTGGTCCGCAGAAGGGGCCGCGGAGGCAAGCAGTTCAGGGCCATCATTGTAGGCAAGATTGCCCCTGCAAAATATCCAAACTTCAAGCTAGAAGACCATCACATTGGCAAGATCGTTGACATTGTTCATGAGCGGGGGCGCGATGCCCCGCTTGCCAAAGTCCAGTTTGAGGACGGCAAGTATTCCTATGTTCCGGCACCTGAAGGCACTGTAGTCGGCAGCACAATAGAGACCGGCACTGGCACTGCAGCCAAGGACGGCAACATTATGGCGCTAGAATCCATTCCGGATGGAACGGTCGTTTGCAATATTGAAAGAAACGCCGGCGACGGGGGCAAGCTGATAAAATCAGCAGGGTCAGCCGCTGTGGTCTTTGCCCATGGTACCGAGGGCGTCACCATCAAATTCCCTTCAGGCAGGTTCCTGACTTTGAACTCAAAGTGCAGGGCCATGATCGGCACGATCTCTGGCGGAGGAAGGCTGGAAAAGCCATTCCTCAAGGCAGGTAACAGAGCAAAATACATGCAGGCCCATGGCAGGCTGTATCCGACAGTGAGGGGAATTGCACAGGCAGCTGTCTATCACCCGCACGGCGGTGGAAGGCACCAGCACGTTGGAAGGCAGTCTTCTGTAAGCCGAAGCACTCCTCCGGGAAGAAAGGTCGGAAACATTGCTCCGAGAAAGACTGGAAGGGGCAGAATCAAGGACCCGAACCAAAAGTCCCGCTAATTCTACCCTTTTTTCCCTTCTTTTGTGTTCGTAAAGCCTATATTCTCATGCGTCCTCTACCCGGGCA